>CBDUCT010000240.1:0-6133 GCA_965365715.1 uncultured Cyclobacteriaceae bacterium
AAACATGAGAATTTAAGAACAATTTAAATACCGTTTTAAAAATACATTAGAATCTAATGTCGTTTAAAAGGGATTGGATATGAAAAAACGGATTTATTATTAATAAAATTATGTTATAATATCAGAACTGATTTTAATGATTTTCTAAAACTTAAAGAAAGACACTACTCAGTCTCTTCCTCATCACTATCCTTGTCATCTCCTCCCCCAGTGGATGTTATAAATTCACCTCCTTCAAGTCTTTTGGAGACCACAACAAATGGCCCGGTTACAACTTCCTGTCCGACCTCAACACCTTCAAGGATTTCGATATTATCATAATCACTGATCCCTGTTTTCACTTCGACTTTTTTAGCTTTGCCGCTATCCATGACAAATACAACTTCAACATCCTTTTCAACTTCCAAGTTCTGAGCACTTGAAGATCCAGATGAAGCGGGTTGAGAATCCGAATCATTTTCATCATTCTCTTCATCCTTATCGGATCCTTCAGAATCAGCCTCATCCTCTTCTTTCACTGGTGAACGGGTGGTCACACAAGACAAAGGAACAGCCACAACATCATTTTTTATTTCAGTTATGATATCAACGGATGCGGTCATTCCGGGCCTGAAGGGGTATTTCTTACCTTCTTCCTGGAGATCCCGGTATGAATCATTCAATATCCTGATTTTAACCTCAAATTCAGTTACAGCATCCGGTGTCGCTTTATCATTTGCAGTATTGGCTATAGAAGTAACTATTCCCTTAAATTTTTTATCCATATACGCATAGGAATCTACATCAATAATGGCTGTATCACCATCTGACACCCTGATGATATCATTTTCATTCACATCCACTCTGACTTCCATAATGTTCAGGTTAGCAATCCGTAACATTTCAGTTCCGGTCATCATATTGGATCCAACAACCCGTTCTCCCAGTTCGACATCTAATTTTGATACGATTCCATTGACGGGAGCAAAAATGCTGGTTTTTCTTAGGTTTTCTTTAGCATCACGTAGAGAGGCTTCTGCACTTTTCACAATATATCCGGCAGCAATAACACCCTGTTCTGCAGAGGTAAGGTCATTTTTGGCCACTTTGAAGTTAGCCTCAGCCAACTGATAGTCGGCTTCTGAAATAACATTCTCTTCCATCAACTCCTTGCTTCTGTTAAAGTCATGCTGTGATCTTTCATATGTTGCCCTGGCCCTTGCCAGCCGGGCTTTAGCATCAGCAAGATTGGCCTTTTGCTGATTAAGCATAGCCTCAGCACTTTCTGTTATAGAAACATAGTTGTCAGGACGTAATTTGATTAGAGGCTGACCGGCATATACTGAATCACCTTCCTCAATCCACAGCTCAATGATCTCGCCTGACACATCTGGTGCAAGTCTTACCTCAGTTACAGGTTGCACCATACCCGAGGCACTGACTTTTTCGATTATTGTTATTTTCTCAACTTTACCGAGATCTACTTCTATCTCTTTTTGTTTACCTATCCAACCTGCTTTTTTGCCTACGATCGCTACGATAATAAGTAATACTGCAGAAGATATTAAGATGTAAAGGAGTTTGTTAGATTTTTTCTTTGCCATTATTAATCAAGTGATAAAGGTTTTCCTAAATAAAAATCAAGCACTTTTGTAGTAAAAATATAATTGTATTTTGCACGAAGTAAATCAGATCTTGCCATGAAAAGGTTATTACTTGAGACCTGATAATCATAAATATTCATGGCCCCAAGATTATAGCTTTTCTCAGCAGCCCGAAACGATTCAGTAAGAGATTCAACCTGCCTGATGGATGCATTATAAGTTTTAGCAGCTGCCTGTGCATCAGTATACGCCACCTCAATGGTTTGTCTAAGATTCTGACGTGTCTGTTGCGCCAGGATCTTTGTTTGTTCAGCATATATTTTTGCTCTTTGATGTTGAGATCTTGATTGCAAACCATTAAATATCGGGATATAAAGATTTAAACTAACTGAATAACTCCAGTTATCCTGCAATTGCTGTCCAATGGGATAGTCAGGAACTGTTTCTCCATTTGGAACATCAATATCCCTGAAAACCGGGATTTGCTGTGTAGGCTCAAGAGGATTGATCACATATCCTATTGGGGTAGGAACAGTAACCGAGCCACCATCCGGATCAGCTACGAATCGTTCCTGGTCTCTTGCAGAAGAGTAATTGGAAGACATATTGCCACCTAATGAAAGTCTTGGGTCCAGTCCGCCCCTGGCTATTTTAACCCCAATATCAGCACTTTCTACCTGAGTATCCGCACTTTTGATTTCAGGCATTATTTTTTGGGCTTCCTGGTATACTGAATTTGCTGTAAGAGGTGCCTGTTCAACATCAATTTGATCAACATCCGGAATTTCAATATCAAATGGAGTATCAGCAGGAAGAAGCAGCAATTGCTTTAATCTTAAAAATGCCATTCTGAGATTGTTCTCCGCGTTGATCACCTGAACCTCATTGCTTTCAACCTGAGCAATCAAATCAAGTTCATTGGTCAGAGGTAAAGCTCCTACTTCTACCTGTTTGCTTGTAGTTTCGAGCTGAGCCTTTGTGATTTCAAGCTGTAATTGTGCATTTTCAAGCAGCTCGTTATTTAAGACAACGGTTAAAAATTCCAGGGTTACATTCAGCATAATATCATTCCTGGCCTTCTCAAGATCAAAAGTAGCTGAAGTTAAATTCAGGCGGTTCTGTTTTACAAAATTGCGGTTTTGAGATCCTCCATACAATGTATAATTAGCAGATAACTGAAGTCCAAGTGATTGTATCCTTTGGGTAGAAAACAGATTGGTTGTTGGATCAATTGACCGGCCCCATAAATTAGAATAACCACCACCCATATTTGCGGTTGGGTACATCCCACCTTTGGATTGTCGTAATTGAACTTCACTGTCACTAACCAAAAATTCACTTTGTTTTATACTTAGGTTATTATCAAGGGCGTACTCAATACATTCCTCCAGACTCCATTTTTCAACCTGGGTATCCTGACCAATAACAACTGAAAGCGGGATTATTATAAAAACCAGTGCTGTTTTTGCTATTTTTGAAATGCCTGATAAAATCATATCTATTATTTTTGTTTTTAACCCATTATAGGTTACACAAGGTTAATTATTATTTCAGTGCTATGACATTAAAAATTTATAAATGGTAAAATGCTTACATGAAAGCAATATTTAACAATGAAATAATTAATGATACGGAGTTTTCAATAGCTGTAGAAGATCGTGCTTTTCAGTATGGAGATGGGATATTCGAAACAATAATTGTCGGGGAGAGTACAAGTAAATTGATTAAGTATCATTATCACCGACTCAAAGAAGGAGCAACAGCATTAAATTTTCAGCTTCCTCCCTATTTTGATATTCAATATCTGGAATCTAGTATTTTGAAGTTGATTCGGGAAAATGATATTAAAAAAACAGCCAGGATAAAAGTAATGGCTTGGAGAAAAAAAGGAGGATATTATACACCCGAAAGCCAAGCATCAAATGTTTTTATTCGTGCTAACACCCACCATAAAGAAAAAGAAATATTAAAAAATGTCGGAATCTCGAAAACCATCAGGAATCATCATTCACCCTATTCTCAATATAAGACATTGAATAGTCTAAAATATGTAATTGCTTCTATTGAAAAAGAAAAATCCGGTTTTGACGATATGATTATTCTTAATGAGAAAGATCAAGTCTCAGAACTGCTCTATTCCAATATTTTCTGGATCAAAAATAATATATATTATACACCTTCAATTGAAACCGGGTGTATCAAAGGGGTTATGAGATCTTATCTGATTGACAGACTAGAAGTAAAAGGTCTTTCTTTAAGGGAAGTAAATATAGTCCCTGAAGAACTCTTTAAGGCCGATTATGTATTTGCTACAAATGCTAGCGGCATAAGACACATAATTGAAATTGCTGATAATCGATTTAAGATTAATCCTGGTCTTTCAGATATTAATATCCTCTAAAAGAATCATTTTCTTGGATTCAAGGCTATACCTGAGTTGCAACAACTTATTTCATCCTTGTTGGCAAATCAAAAGAATATTTCCCTACACCGCTACCTGAGCCTTTATGTGAGGATGAGGATCGTAATTTTCGAGATTAAAATCTTCATACTTGAATTCAAAAATATTCTTGACTTTGGGATTTATTCTCATTTCTGGCAAATCCCGGGGAGTTCTTGATAATTGTAACCGTGCTTGTTCAAGGTGATTTGAATAGAGGTGAGCATCTCCAAAGGTATGCACAAAGTCTCCAGGTTCAAGATCACAGACTTGTGCCATCATCATAGTCAACAGACTATAAGATGCTATATTAAATGGTACTCCAAGAAAAACATCAGCGCTTCTCTGATACAGCTGGCATGAAAGGCGTCCTGCCGTAACATAGAACTGAAAAAAGGTATGACAAGGTGGTAAGGCCATTTTGTCAATATCAGCTACATTCCATGCACTCACAATGATCCTGCGGCTGTCGGGATTATTTAAAATGAGATCTACCGCCCTGGATATCTGATCAATAGTCCTACCATCCGGTGTAGGCCAGCTACGCCATTGATGTCCATATACTGGTCCCAGATTCCCAGATTCATCAGCCCATTCATCCCATATTGATACTTTATTATCATGCAAATATTTAATATTCGTATCACCCTTTAGAAACCATAGTAATTCATGAATAATAGATCTTAAATGCAACTTTTTAGTGGTTACTACAGGAAATCCTTCTTTCAAATCAAATCTCATTTGGTATCCAAATACCGAAATGGTTCCAGTACCAGTTCGATCCTCTTTTTTAACTCCTGTTTCAAGGATATGATTCAATAAATCATGATATTGCTGCATTCTATGGAAGATTACTTTAAAATAATCAACAAAAATAAATTGAATATTCTAGAAAGTTAAGGTTAGAGGTAATTTGTTTTTATGGTAATTATTATCGTCTCTTAAAAATAAGCTTTTCTAAGTATAAAAAAGATAAAAATAGAATGTGATGGTGGGTAAAAATTCAGATTAGGCCACTGCCAAAACCTGCCAATATTGGGTGTACTTTTTTATGAATAAAGTAAAAAAAATCAACGGAACTATTCGATGCGGGTCCAGTAATTCGTTTTCCCGATAATAGATATTCCCACAAAACCGCGCACTTTCAAACGGCCATCATCAAGAATTTTCAGATAGCAGGAATAAGTCTTACCATCTCTGGGATTGTATATCGTTCCATCTTCCCATTTTTTATCACTGTCGAAAGTAAAGCCTGATAGTATGTCCAATCCTTTAATAGGTCGGCTTTGCAATGATTCATCCGGATTATGTTTATCCTTTTTTGGTGCTCCATCTTCTTCTGGTTCTTTGAGCCACACGATCTTCCCGCAAAACTCATCACCACACTTATATATCTTGACATGTGCATCTTTTTCATGGTTCAGCCATATACCCATCAACTCATCCGCCTCATTATCAGCAGTATAAGAAGCTATACTAATAACCATTACTCCAATAAAAGAAAGTATTATTTTATGAATCATTCCTCTTAATATTAGTACAAAAATCTAATTCAGTCCGTAAAAGTAATTCAAATGTAAGCAAAGAAATCAGAAGTAATCAAATAAAAACTTAAATATTATTGAATATAAATAAGATTAATTCCCTGAAATATAAATTTCATATATGGCTAATAATCTGATTCTTATATCGTAATAAATAAATATTTAATTCAATGTATATCCTAATAGATCAATCAAGAATAATCAGATTATTCATAATACCTGTGATGGATATATTGCATTTGAAGATCGAAAAAATAGCAAATAGATTGTCCCTAATTATATATTGGTTGTTTATCTTTAATAATCCAAAATGAAGATATTTTTGTAATTTTGAAAAATTTGTGGATAACAATAAGTATCTTATTTATAAGCGTATGTAAGGTTTAATAAAATAATTTATTTATTTATTCAATATTGGGGTTACATAGTATACCCTACTAGTATATAAAAACGAAAGGAAGAATGAAGGACAGTGAGGTACTCGCTAGAATAACAAAAGGTGATGAATCCGCTTTAGACTTTCTGTATAAGAAATATTACAGAATGATGACAAAGCTGGTTATCAC
>CBDUCT010000241.1:0-6102 GCA_965365715.1 uncultured Cyclobacteriaceae bacterium
GAAGGCGTTAACCATATGTGGACAGTTTCTATGTTGCAGATGCACAGACATGCCGTAATTGTATGTGACGATGAAGCCACCATGGAATTAAAGGCTGAAACCGTAAAATATTTTAAGGAGATCGAGCAGATTATCGATAATGAATTTCCGGATCTTGATTAAGAGATTCCAATATAGATGGGCTGCTAGTTTAGTAGCCCATTGTTTTTTTTACATACATCCGGCTCATTTTCAAACTTTCGCGAATCGGTCTGGTGGGTTCGAAATCATTTTCATGGGCAAGCTCTACCACAAGATCACCCGAGAAATCTATCTTTTTCAGCGTCTTCCCTATAGCCTTGAAGTTGACATCACCTTCACCTAATGATTCTGACCATTTTCCGTCTTTAAATTCATCCCGTATGTGCAAAAAAACTATCTGATCCCCATATTTTTTAAGAAAGTCCACCGGATCGACACCACCACGTAATAACCAGTTGAGATCCGGTCCAAGTTTTATGTCTGGAATCCTCTTTAGTGTTCCTTTTAAATCGTGAAGGTCATCCTCAACTTCATAAGTATGGTTATGCAGGTTAATTACAACACCATAATTTTTACCTATATCGATAATATTTTTTAGTAGATCAGCCTGATCATCAAGTTGTTTTTCAGTTTTCTTTTCCGGTGCCCTGCCAACGGAAGTTCCCAAAGTTCTACCACCTACTTCCGCAAGATTATTAATGATATTTTCTACATCATCCAGAATTTCCTGATGCTTGGATTGATCCCACATATCCGCACCATAGGAAGTTCCTATTACAGGCAGACCGTATCTGTCCTTCAAATCAGAAATGACTAAGGTAGTTTTGTGATTTCGCAGGGGATGATGCATAAGTTCCACACCATCGTATCCTGCATACTTGATCTCCTGGAATATTTTATCAAGTACAGGACTGATGTCATAGTCCGGTGGTAATTCGGCAGCATATATCCATGGATGGGCACCAACAGTAACTTTACTTTCTTTGGACATGCTATTTTCGGAACCTAATACCATGCCATGTTTAATTGACAGTCCAGCTGCCAATAAGGTGCCTGTTTTCATTAAGAATTTTCGACGGGATGTTTTCATAAAATAGATATAATCGTTTTGATTCAGATCTGTAATTAATAACAATTTTTTATTCAAATCAATTCTTATTTTATAAATTGATGAAAAATAGTTTATCTTTTATTTTTTGATGTTATGAATTCCAAGAAAAAATCAACAAGAAGAGATTTCTTGACAAAGGTCTCTATTGGAACAGCTGCACTTTCGGTTCCAAATATATTAGCAGCACGATCGACAGATATCAGGAAGGAAATATTAAAACCTGAATATGTCACGAAAACCTATTCTGCCAACGATAAAATTAGACTCGCTACAATTGGATTTGGAATACAAGGCATAGGTGATACTTTCAATGCCCTTGGTGTTGAGGGTGTTGAGTTTGTTGCTGCCTGTGATCTGTATAAAGGCAGGTTAACAAGAGCTAATGAACTCTATGGGAAGGATATTTTTACTACGAGGGATTATAGAGAAATCCTGGCAAGAGAGGACATTGATGCTGTTATTATCGCAACTCCGGATCATTGGCACGAGCGTATAGCAACAGATGCCATGAAAGCAGGGAAAGGAGTCTACCTCGAGAAGCCTATGATAAAAAACATTCAGGAAGGTCATAACCTGATCAAAGTCCAGCAAGATACCGGTTCGGTTTTGCAGGTTGGAAGCCAGGGAATGTCTGGTATCTATGCCGCCAAGGCCAGGGAATTGTACAAATCTGGTGCTATAGGTGATCTGGTTATGGTAGAGATACATAATGACAGGTATTCTTCGGAGGGTGCCTGGCAATATCCGATACCTCCTGATGCTGATCCGGACAGTATTGATTTTGATACTTTCCTGGGATCTGCGCCAAAAGTGGAATATGATCCTGTTCGCTTTTTCAGATGGAGGAACTACCAGGATTATGGAACAGGGGTAGCCGGTGACTTATTTGTTCATTCCTTTTCCACGATGAATTTTGTTATTGACTCCCTGGGCCCAATCAGGGCAAAATCAACAGGTGGTTTAAGATATTGGAAAGATGGGAGGGATGTGCCCGATATTATGATGTCTCTATATGACTTCCCGGATGCAGAAAATCATCCGGCCTTTAACGCTGTGCTAAGGATCAATTTTGTTGCCGGCGGAGGAGGAAGTGGGGCTTTTAAATTAATTGGTACCGAAGGTGCTATGGTTGTCGGATGGAGTTCCGTGGTGGTTACCCATAGTGATATGGGATGGAGGCCTACCGGTTATGCCCTGAAATCCTACCCTGAAAATATACAGAAGGAAATTAACAAAATGTATGATGCGAAATATGATCAACAGAGAGGTAAAATGTTAAATCCACAGGATACGGTATTTGAAGCTTCAAGTTCCTACAAAGGTGCCGACCATGATCATTTCCTTATATTTTTTGGCGCCATGCGTGGAGAAAGAAATGTGGTTGAGGATACTACCTACGGACTCCGGGCTGCAGGAGCGGCATTGTTGTCAAATTTCAGTTACTTTGAAGATAAAGCCATCGGCTGGGATCCTTTGAAAATGCAACTTGTCTAAACCTGAATAATCATTATGAAGAAGTTAATTCGAAATATTTTCACCCTGTTGATATTATTGATTCCACTATTGTCATATGCTCAGGATGATAAAATAAATGTTATTGTATTTGGTGCTCATCCCGATGATGCTGATGCAGATGCCGGGGGAACGGCCATAAAGTTTGCACAAATGGGGCATAATGTAATGTTTGTTGCTTTAACAAATGGAGATGCAGGACACTTTTCCATGGGTGGTGGAGCCCTTGCCAGAATTAGAAGAGCAGAAGCGGAAGAGGCCGGCAGAAGGGCAGGCGTTAAATATATTGTGCTGGATAATCATGACGGAGAGCTAATGCCTACATTGCATGTTAGATTACAGGTTATTCGGTTGATCAGAAAGTGGAATGCTGACCTTGTAATAGGTCCCAGGCCTAATGATTATCATCCTGATCACCGGGATTGCGGAATAGTGCTTCAGGATGCTGCTTATATGGTCATCGTACCCAACGTAGCAGCGGATACACCTCCCCTGAAAAAAAATCCGATTTTTTTATATGCGCAGGATTTTTTTCAAAAACCGAATCCATTTAAACCAGACATAGCAGTGGATATATCCGATGCCTATAAACAAAAAATTTATACCATGGCTGCACATGAATCACAGCATTTTGAATGGTTACCCTGGACCTCGGGAAGATTGGATGAGATTCCTGAAGATGAAGAAGGAAGACTTGATTACCTTGCAAAATACAGGAAGGTAAGAATAACCGATCAGGTTCGGGAGTCGTTGATTAAATGGTATGGTAAGGATAAGGCCGCTACAATTACCGATGCAGAGGCTTTTGAGATCTGCGAATACGGGAGGCGTCCCAGCGATGATGAGATCAGAAAATTATTTCCCATGATCAGGTAAATGATTAGAAATATGTAATTTATTTGTGTCTTAAGCTCCTGCAGCCATTCAATTTTAATATTTTAGTGGGAAAATTGAATTCATTTATTAACTAAGGATTAAACTATGAAAAAATTCTCTCTATTATTTCTTCTATTATTAGCAGGTTTTATCAGCCTTAATGCACAGGATCAAAAGATTAATGTTATCATTTTTGGTGCACACCCGGACGACCCGGACAGTGATGCCGGAACTGCCATTCTCTGGTCGAAAATGGGTCATAATGTGATGATGGTATCCCTGACCAATGGAGATGCCGGTCATCAGGATATGGGAGGCGGTGCCCTGGCGAGAATTCGAAGGGCCGAAGCTGAAGAAGCCGGGAAGCGATATGGTGTCAAATATATTACTCTGGATAACCATGATGGGGAATTAATGCCAACCTTAGAAAACAGACTGGAAGTTATTCGCCTGATCAGGAAATGGAATGCGGATGTTGTTATTGGTCCAAGACCCAATGATTATCATCCTGACCATAGATATACGGGCGTTTTGCTACAGGATGCAGCATATATGGTGATTGTTCCAAATATAGCCCCTGATACACCACCGTTAAAGAAAAATCCTGTCTTCCTTTACACCCGGGACCGGTTCCAGAAACCAAATCCATTTACTCCGGAAATAGCTGTGGATATTACAGATGTTTTTGATCAGAAAATTTATGGTATGGCAGCTCATGAATCACAGTTTTTCTCCTGGCTTCCATGGACTGTCGGGCAACTGGAGAATGTTCCTGAAGATCCTGATGAGAGATTAAAATGGCTCGGGAATATCTGGGGAGGTGGTACCCTTTCAGCAGAAGCGAGGGCTGCCCTGGATAAGTGGTATGGCAATGATCGAAGCAAACTTGTAAAACACGCGGAAACATTTGAAATATGTGAGTACGGTCGCAGGACAAGTGATGTTGAGATACGCGAGTTATTTCCGATGCTCGGGCGGTAATTTATAACCTGGTTTTGAAAATGTTTTAGACCGCCTTCATATTTTTTGTAAAACCTATAGCGTGTACCCGTCTGGATCCAAGGTCTCTAGTAAGTTTGTCATCTTTTAATGCCAAAAAATGGCGGTTTAACTTGAAGGATGATGAACTTTTTTTTATCTTATAATTATAAATCCTTAGAACTGAAATTGCGTGAAGAAAATTTCAGTGAATGTTTTGCAATAAAAATTGGTCTACAGGCAATAGGCCGGTTTGCTTTTCGATAATCTAAAAAATTAGGTTTACTGCATTTCTGAAAGGAAATGTTATCCAATACCAATTCAGGACAATAAATAATATAATAATGGCTTGCGGAAAACTTAAGAAATATCTCGATGATAATAATGTGCCATACGTTACAATTACTCATTCTCAAGCCTTTACTGCGCAACAGGTAGCTGCATCTGCGCATATAAAAGGCAAAGAGATGGCAAAAACTGTTATTATAAAAATCAATGATAAACTCGCAATGACAGTTTTACCGGCGACTTATCATGTTGATTTCCATCTATTAAAAGAGGTAACAGGCAATGAGGATGTAGTCCTGGCACATGAATCAGAATTCAAAGAGATATTTGAAGATTGTGAGCTGGGCGCTATGCCACCATTTGGAAATTTATACAATATGGAAGTATATGTTGCCCAGAGCTTAACCGAGGATGTTGAGATAGCATTTAATGCTGGGACGCATTCTGAGTTGATCCGAATGAAATATTCGGATTTTGAGAAGCTTGTGCAGCCTAAAATTCTGAAATTCTCAGTTTTATAATCATTCACTCTCCCGGGGCTGTTTTATTACAGCCCCTTTTTTTCAATTACCCTAATATTTCAATTATTCCTGGCATACTTTTCCAGGACTAGATATAGTCAACCTTTATGTTGGCGAAAACATTTGTGGGTTGTTTATAATGATATTCTTTGAAAGTAGAGCCGGGCTATACCATATTTGACATCTTAAGAGATTTTGAGAACTTGATATGGGATAAATGATACTCAAGATACGGTCAGGGTCAATTGATATTTAATGTCTGTAGTGGAACTCAGGATGTAATTATCAGGTTAGCGAGGCACAGAATTCCAATTATCCATAATATTGTGGATAGTTGCCTGGATTTACCGCTTATAATCTTGAGGAAAATAAAAGAAAGGAAACCATAAGAAAGTCCCATACTGATACTGCTTGTAAAAGGCATAATGATAATGGTGAAAAACGCCGGAATACCATCTTCCAGATCTGTAAAGTTTATTTTCTGGATATTCCTGAACATGAAAATACCAACAATGATAAGAGCAGGGGCTGTGGCGTACCCGGGAACACTTTGGATAAGAGGTGCAAAAAATGGTGCTATCAGGAACAAAAGGCCAACGATTATTGATGAAAGGCCTGTTCTGGCTCCAGCAGAAATCCCTGAAGCGGATTCGATATAGGTAGTTATTGTACTGGTTCCCAATAGTGATCCAATTACAGTTGATACTGCGTCAGAACCAAGAATCTTTTCAATGCCGGAGAGGTTTCCGTCGTGTTTTACAAGCTTTGCCTCATAAGCGCAGGCTATAATTGTAC
>CBDUCT010000242.1:0-6034 GCA_965365715.1 uncultured Cyclobacteriaceae bacterium
TGAAGATAATATCAGGATTTTACCAGTATTTGACAACTTGCAGGATCCAGGAAACCTGGGTACTATCATCAGGACCTGTGACTGGTATGGATTGGATACCCTGGTATTGTCAGGAAATTCGGTAGATGTATATAATCCTAAGGTCATACAGGCCAGTATGGGATCTTTTACACGTGTGAATGTTATATACAGGGATTTGAGATCTTTCCTGAATCAAACCAAAATCCCGGTTATTGGCACCCGGCTGGATGGCGAAGATATCTATAGTTTTTCCTGGCCGGAAAGGGCGATCATTGTTTTCGGAAATGAATCAAAAGGAATCTCTGATGATCTTGATCCTTATATTAAAACCGCTGTTTCAATCCCCAGGTTCGGGTCTGCCGAATCCCTTAATGTGGGCGTAGCCACTGCCGTGGTTCTGGATAATATTTACCGGGGCATGATGTGAGGCCTGGCAAATTCAGGATAATTAAATACCTCGTTCATTCTGTAAGAAAGCCACAGGGATCTTGTTTTCTGAAAATCCTTTTTTAAGTCCATTAATTAGAGCAATAAGGTTTCATCATGCTTAAACTACCGGATTTTCGGGAGAGCTTATAACTGGATTATCCTCCTTACGGGTACAATCCAGATAAGGAAGAAAAAACAGGCTAAGAAGTATTATGCATGATGTAAAAATAAATATTGTATTATAACCAAGTATATTAATCAATATACCGGCAAGCAGTGGGAAGATAGTGATCGACAGATTGGAGGCTCCTACGATTCCCGCATAAAATGCCCGGTTATTGTCTTCGGATATCTCAATCAGGATGCCATCTGTCGCCACTTTATAGGTGGAAAAAAAAACACCTGTCAGTAAAAACAAGTATTGAAAATATGCAGGGAAGTAGAATAAAACCAGGGCAAAAACCGGAATTACACCCCCGAGAATGATACTGGTAAGCAGCACATGTTTATAGATGAACCTTTTTGACAACCTGTAAAATATCAATCCGATTATTACCATTCCAATAACCCTGAAAAGTAAAAAATTACCTATAATATCCCCGGACAGGTCGAGGCGTTCTTTAGCAAAAATGATCAGGAAAGGCATAAGGCTGATCCCAAAGCCAAGACTGTTTATGATTATAATGTAATTCCTGAGATTCCGGTTTGATTTCATTTCAGTGGGAATGCTTTTGAATAATTGTAGTATGCCTGCTGAATTGGAATTGGTCAAAGGGATTTCCCTGATTTTCCAGAATCCGATGGAAGCAATACCCAACAATATCCCAGCTCCGGTAAACAAAACGGCATAATCCAGCGGATACCCGTATTGCTTGAGTATCCAGCGTACAAGAAAGGCAGAAAGAAAGATCCCGATGGCAGAAATAACCTGTTTAAGGGTAAAGAATCTTTTTCTTTTTTCCTGTAACATGGATTTTCCAATAATGTCAACATAGGATACATTGGCAAAGGCCCCGCTTACAGAAAATATGAAAATAAACAGGAAAATGAGGATAATGATCCAATGGCCTGGAATGTGTTCCGAATAGAAAAGAAGAAACCCCAGTGCCAATAGGGCAAATATTCTGAGGTTGATCCCTGACAATAAAAAATTCCTTTTAACAGGATATTTAGAGATAAAACCCGAAAATAAAAGTTGAAAAAAACTGGCTCCCCCAAGCATAATTGCAGTAAGTATTCCTATGTGAAATGCATTTCCTCCTGCGTTGACGAGCATGGATGGAATGACCGTATCAATATCCATGAAATTGGTGGCAAGTGCCAGAAAGACGGCATGCCAAAGAAAAGCTCTGAAATTATTCCTGGAGATTGACTGGTTAAGTTCCATGATAAAATACTACCCCGCAAAATTAATTTTAATTCTGAATGTATTCCTGTTTTATTCCTGAAATGTGATGGAGTAACACTTCATAAAACAATATTGATACCAAGCGACTATATTTGTATAAAGGAAAAGAGGATGGTGGAGAGATTTGCATTTTTTATTCTATTACTTTTAACAGCATTAAACGCTCAATCTCAGGATATTTTTATTAATGAATTTTTAGCCTCCAACTCATCAACAAATACTGATCCTGATTTTGGTGAGCATTCTGACTGGATTGAATTATATAATGACCTGGATACAGAAATTGACCTTAGCAATTGGTTTCTGACTGATAACCTGATTGATTCTACAAAATGGCAAATTCCTGAGGGAGTAACCCTGGAACCTAAGGGATTTCTGACCATTTGGGCCGATGAGTATGATACATCTCTATATCATTTACATACAAACTTCAGATTGTCGAAAGGTGGGGAGGTTATAGTATTGTTCAATTCGGATACGATATTAGTTGATTCGATTGTCTATACCGGGCAAATCTCTGATATTTCTTTCGGAAGGTATCCCGATGGAAGTTCGAATTGGGAATTTTTCGATAATCCTACCTTAGGAAGAAGCAATGATACAACCCCTTACCTGAAAGTATCAAAACCACATTTTTCTTTATCACCCGGATTTTACACAGTAGATCAGATATTGGAAATATCAAATGCGGATTCTCTGGCCGTAATTCGTTATACGATCAATGGAGATGAACCTACCGAATCTTCTCCAATATATACATCACCAATACCAATACAATCCAGGGTGGGAGAGGCCAATGGTATATCCATGATCAGAACCAATCTTGATCCCTATTTGTGGCTTCCAAACTGGGTTCCTCCCGAAGGAGAAGTGTTTAAAGCCAATGTAATCAGGGCAAAGGCTTTCAGGGAAGGATATCAGCCCAGTGAGATTGTCACCAGTACTTATTTTGTAGATACCGAGATACATAGCCGGTATGCTACAATGCCCGTTATATCATTATCTAGTGACAACCAAAACCTCTTCGATGATAATACAGGTATATATGTGCCGGGCATTCATCATTTGCCTGGTGAAAGTCACAGCGGCAACTATTTCCAGGATTGGGAGAAACCCGCGCATATAGAGTATTTTGAACCGGGGGGAAATCTCGGCTTTGCACAGGATGTGGGGATCCGCATACAGGGTGGCACATCACCTGCGAGTCCTCAAAAAGGTCTGCATGTGATAGCCCGTAATGAATATGGACTGAATAGAATTTCCTATCCTATTTTTCAGAATGATCCGTCAAAAGCCAGAAAACTGACCGAATATAAAAGGTTTATTATCCGGGCATGGGGAAGCCTGATTACGGGCAATCTCTTCAATGATGCTTTTGGACAGAGGTTAATGGCTAAAAGTGACATGGATATTCAGGCCTATCAACCAGCGATTGTATTTATCAATGGAGAATACTGGGGAATACATGAATTAAGGGAGGCAAATAAAAATTCCTGGTATTACCAGTACCATTATGATATTGACCGGGAAGATCCTGGTTATGATATTCTTTTGCACACTGAAAGGAATGGTTTGCCATATGCAGAAGTCGATGAAGGAGATGCTCAGCACTGGAATGAAATGATGAGTTATGTTAATACACATAATATGAATATTCCGGCAAACTATGAATATCTGAAAGCCATGATAAATATGGATAATTTCATTGAATACATGGGGCATTGCATTTATACGGGCAAATGGGATTGGCCCAACAGCAATGATGCCAGCTGGAGACCCCGGACCCCGGGTGGCAAATGGAGATGGATTCAGTTTGATATGGAAACCAGCTTTGGAGTTGCCAAAGGACTGAGTATAATATTTTCTATGCTGGGCCCGCAATATAATATGCTGGAAGCCACAATAGTAGGAACAGATATACCGACTTTTGGACAATATGGCCCTCATCCCATTTTAAAGAAGATCTATAATAATGAGGAATTCAAAGCAGATTTTATCCGATGGTTCGATGAACATATGGAGAATGAGTTTCACCCGGATACGATGAATCTATTATTGGATAGGATGACCGCTGAAATAAGTCCATATATAGAGGAATATAGACGCCGTTGGCCATTTATTCGTGATTTAAATGAATGGGAGGAAGCCCTGGACATAGTCCGGGAATTCATAGAGTTACGCCCCGGGTATATGAGGGAGCATTTACACGAATATGAGATGGGCCTGATAACTTCATTAGATAAGGAAGCAGAAAAGATGGGTTATGATTTTTCCATCATATACAACGATCAATCCGCCAACCTGCCCAAACTTAGTTATCAAATTCCGGAAGCTGGTAGAATTACAATTGAAGTAATAAATACACAGGGGCAGAAAGTAATTTCTTTCAACAATTATCAGCCTTCTGCAGGTCGATTCACGATTGACGTGGATGCGAATAATTTCTCCAATGGTCTGTACCTGGTCTCATTTTATGTTAATGGCTATCATTGCGTGAAAAAAATAATTATTGCAAGATAATTATTTCTAAAATCCTTTATGAATCATAAAATCACATAATGCTGTTATACTATTATTCAAATAAATAAAGCAGTGGATGTTCTAAAAGATTTCTCAAAAGCAAATCTAATTCTAATAAATATCAGCTTTTTCTATTTCTGCTTTCTCAACAATAACATCATATATATTCAGTTATATATTTAAGAAATATATTATTAAAGGGCTTTTCTAACTACACCTTTGTGTTTTCTTAATTATGTTCATTTAGTTAACACTATTAATTAAAATACCCTTTATATGTCTATATATGAGTTATTTGAGTAGTACCTGGAAAGATAAGTGATCTTGTATTTCAGAGTTTGTGAAAATTCCGGGCTAAAAAAAGGATTTGTCCTTTCCTGCCTCATCTGCCATTCGATGGGCGATTTCTTTTCCGAGATAATTGTCAATAAGATAGTGTGCAAGATAGATCAGCGGAGTGAGTGCTACAGCTACAGCGAACTTATAAATATAATTCATGATCCCGACTGAAATGATCTGCTCCAAATTCCAATTTCCGAATACATAAAAAGCTATACCTAGCACCACAAAGCTATCGATGAACTGGGATATCAATGTGGATCCTGTTGCCCGCAGCCATACCATTTTCCTGCCTGTCAAACCCCTAAGTCGCTGAAAGATAAATACATCCAGCAATTGCGCGATAAGGAAGGCTACAAGTGAGCCTATTATGATTCCCAAACCCTGTCTGAATATTTTCCTGAAAGCGAAATCTATATTGAATGAGTTGCCGGCATCATCAACATTGTTCAGATCCAGCCAGAAAGCCGCCGGAGAAAGATTGGTGACAAGGAAAATGACTATAAACATATAGGCAATAAATCCGGCGGTCAGAAAGCTGATCTTCTTGACACCTTCTTTTCCGAAATATTCATTGATCACGTCGGTAGTGAGGAAAACCACCGGCCAGATAATGACCCCGGCGGTGAGATTAAAGCTTAGGGGGTTCTCCTGAAGGATGTTGAATTGAACCGGATTGAATCCCATAGTTTCTTCCAGTGAGAAGATCTTCACACCGATCATCTCAGCCATTATCGCATTCGTAAGAAATATCCCGCTCAGAATGATGAAGAGATTCGTTCTCTTATCCTTGATGATGAATTTTCTGTCTTTCAAATTGTATTAATAATCACTTACATCCACAAAATTACCCTCGATGGCCAGGTAAGATTCAGGAAATACACTTCTGGCCTCTTCCAGCAAAGGTTCAAGTTCCCTGTACCGTACAGAATAATGACCAATAAGTAGCTTTTTTGTTTCAGCTTTTTTAGCTATCAGTCCTGCCTGTTCAGCGGTACTGTGATAGGTATTATCAGCTCTTTTTTCCATATCCTTAGTAAATGTTGCTTCATGATATAGAAGATCCACGCCTTTTATAACAGGGATTATATTTTCATCGTATTTTGTATCAGAACAATAGGCATAACTTCTGGAATGCTTGGGTGGCAGGGTCAGGTCAGCGTTTTTATAAAGCAGTTTGCCTTCCTCATCATAGATGTCTTCTCCTTTTTTTAATTTCCCCAGGTTAGCCACGCTGAAATCTTCCGGTAATTTGGACTTGTTTATACGGATGGGTTTTGGTTTTTCACGAAACAGGAAACCGCTGCAATAGATCCT
>CBDUCT010000243.1:0-6007 GCA_965365715.1 uncultured Cyclobacteriaceae bacterium
TATTAACACCTGACAGCACCTGGGGGAGACTTCCAAGCCATCTTTCATAGTTGTCACGGAAAAAGTGTCCGAGGAAGAAATGCCTTCGTTCATCGTAGTCAGAGGCTCTGAGTTGAAATTCCCTGCCCTGGCCTTCACTTCCTCCCTGAATGGTTAAGACCTCATTTTTCCCCCGTTGAGTAGAGGCAACACCCGTGACGAATAATTTCCCAAATTGCAGCTGGGTCTTGAGACCGAACAAATTCTGAGCACCGGTTATCAAACTGTTACTTAAAGGCAGGCTTACATTGCCTACTTCAATCTTTTTAATGATCTCCTCCTCGAATCCTGTATATTCTACCTTCAGGTTATTCTGGAAGTCGAATGAATTATTATTATCGAAATTGGCTGTTACAGCAAGTTTTTCTCCAATCTTACCAACCACATTCATGCTGATCTGCTGGTCAAACTCAAATCCTCCATTTCGTTGTTGCTTAATAGGTATGGCAGGATTATCGATTCTCTGGTATCGGGCTCCAAAGTCCAGGTTTACATATCCATTAGGACGAATATCCACGTAACTTCCCCCAAAGATCCTGTCAAAAACAGGACTTATGTAAATGGGTGGAATGAGCCTTCTCCCACTGACTGCGCTTTCACCATCCAGGCCAACAGATCGGTTTCGCCAATATTCTTTTATCATTTTTTCTTCCTGGAATTTCTGAAATTCCTCAAAAGACATGGTTGAGATGGGGCGGTAATTCAAGTCGCCCATCTTTTCATAAATCGTGTATTCATTTGCCGTATCTATTTCAATATCCAATGATAGATTTGACGGATCTCTCAGGATAAGTGGCGAAATGCTGGGCTGGTAAATAAAAGGATCACCAAATCTATCTTCAGGGTAAAAGTCAGGTTGACGGGATGGCTCGTAAGGTAAATCAAGGGTATCTGACTTCAGGGAATCCTGGTCCAGGCTATCCTGTTCTAAGGCCGGGGGATAATTAGGCATAGTTATTCCGGGTTTTGCGCTGGACATCAAGGCGGTCAAGGTCAAAACCCCGAAAACAAACCAGATCAATATGCAGATTCGCTTGGACAAATTCTAAAAAATATATTTATGCAGTTTTCAGGGCTAGTTTTATTACTTCTTCAAGGGTAACATCTTTATCAGCTTTTTTTAATATTGAATTTATACTTTTTTCAGCCATGGATTTTTGAATTCCCAGTGTAACGAGTGCTATCAATGCTTCTTCTCTGATGACATTCATGCTATCAGGAACTATATCGATAATTCTTTCTCCACTAATTTCTTTCCGTATCTTATCTTTCAGTTCAAGAACTATTCTTTCCGCTGTTTTTGTTCCTATACCCTTGACTCTTTTGATGGTGGCGACATCTTCACTGGCTATTGATTCCTGGATCTCAGTTACACCCATTGATGACAACATAAGAATTGCCGTGCTTGGCCCTACTCCTGAAATAGATATCAGCTTAATAAAAAGGGATTTTTCATCAGGATTATAGAAGCCGTAAAGCGTATGCGCATCTTCTTTTACGTGAAGGTATGTGTATACTTTAGCCTTCTTGGAATCCTTGAGTTTACTGTAAGTATTAAGTGAAATTTTAACCTCATATCCAATACCTCCCACGTCCACCATTATCAAGGTGGGATCAACTATTGTTATCTCTCCAGATAAATATCCAATCATATACCCATTATTATATTAAAAAAACGAAACTGACACCTAGTATATTGAAAAAACAGTTCAGTTTTTCTTGAAAAAATTATTTATCTAGGCGGTATTTTTAAAGATACGCAAAGAGGATAATAAAATAGTACAATTTTATGTCCTAAGTGTTATAATGTCGGGGTTAGATTATAATAATTGTACTTTATTGAGGGTTTGATTTAAAAGTCTTTAGAATAACATTCATTTCCCGCATTAATTCTCTTTGGTCGACACCGGGGCTATAAACAAATCCTTCAATATAATACAATCTGTTTGTGTTTTCATCCACGAAAGTATAGGCAATAAATGGACCACCCATGGATACACTATTTGTTTTCCATAAGCCTTGAATTTTTATTCCGTATTTCCCGTCAAAGTTAACTTCGGAATAGGAAGGAGGTATAATGGTTTCAGTGAGCAGAAAGGATTCCGGTTTTTCCGGGTTTCCATAGATATATTTCCCGCAAATATCATCGCGCCAGGATATTATCTTTTCAGATGAAAAGGCATCTGTATCTGTATATTCTTTAAAAGCTATGAAAATGCTTTTATCAATTTCCCTGCCTGCTTGTCTCAACCAGACAAAATCCTCTGAGGAGTCAGCTATACGAAAACCGTACGGTATCCTGATGTTATATCCGTAATCAGTCAATAGTTTGTTCGAAATGGTTTTTTCTTCACGGATCTTATACATTCTTTTCATAGCCCTTCTCTCTTCTATTGTATTGAATACAAATCGGATTTGATCTTTATTCTTTTCAATCTGGTCTCTGAATGAGGCATCATCATGATTAATCAAAAACATTACATGCTGCCCGGTGGCGGAGAGATCTTTTCTGTTAATAAGGAATATGTCCTTGTTTTCCTGCAGGGAATCAATGGATTTTTGTGTGAACAGGTTCTTCATTTTCAGGCCTTCATTATTCCTGTCGTTAATCGGAATCACCAGCACCTGGTTTTTTGCGTTCTTAAGAATGCCTTTGTAATTGGTGGGTACTATATGCCTTAAATCGAATAGTGGTTCATCTCTGGGGAGTCCATCCACTAATTCACGGAATGTTAGTCTAATTTCTTTACCTATTTCACCCGCCCACCTGGCAGAATCCATTACAAGTATGATCTCACCTGATTCGCCTCTTCCCACTGGCATAGCTTGTTTGCCAAGCCAGCTTTCACAGGAAGAAAAAATCAAAGCAATTATGAAAAGTATTATTGAAATTCTCATGATAAAATTTTTTCTCTAAGATAGTGAAAAATGAAATTATACTGAGTGATTTTATACTTATCCAATAATTAATTTTTGCCCTGGTTTGATTTTATTTGATTTGAGGTTGTTGAGTTTCTTGATCCGCTCTATGGTCAATCCCTCGTATTGCCTTGAAATTTCCCACAGACTATCTCCAGGTTTTACTACATGGACCTTATCTGAAGCAGAGGGTTGTGGAGATGAAGGCCTGGCAGGGGATGTTTGTTCTTTAACTACAATGTTCTGATTGTTGATGCTGTTATAATAGCTCTGGTTAACATAAATATTGAGCCTTTGGTTTATCCGGATCAGATTTCCATTAATGTTATTCCAGGAACGTATGTCGGAAACCCTCACTTTATATTTTTCTGCAATGGTACCTAGCACCTCCCCTGAGCGAACTGTATGAACAATTTTGTCGCGTCCCCATGTACTACCTACAGAATGCCTGGCAAGGTATTCAAGTTCTTCCTTACCTGTATTTTTTGCGGAATCAAGGATGTATTTCCTGTTTTCAAGGACATATGGTTTTATGTCGGCGGGGATATTAAATATATAGGATTTACCTCCTTCAGGAAATGCTCTTCTCCGGACCGATGGATTCATTTTTTCCAGGTCTTCCGCGCAGGTATTGGTTAAATCGGCAAATGTTTTAAAGTAGAGAAAATCATTAACCATTATG
Organism: uncultured Cyclobacteriaceae bacterium; assembly: GCA_965365715.1. Taxonomy (GTDB): domain Bacteria; phylum Bacteroidota; class Bacteroidia; order Cytophagales; family Cyclobacteriaceae; genus JAGTVG01. Next base: position 3,641 of record CBDUCT010000243.1, read on the forward strand.
GTATCTGTCTCTGGTATGTATTCTTTATATTCTTCTATGAAGAAATTATGATCCTCTGCGTAATTGATAAGGTACATAAATGCCATGAATTGCGGAACATAAGACCTTGTTTCCCGAGGTAAATACCGGTATATTTCCCAGAATTTCTTTTTATATCCGGATTTCCTGATTGCTCTTCTTACCTTTCCCGGACCCGCATTATATGCAGCCAAGGCCAGTTCCCAATCTTCAAAATATGAATATAGTGATTTAAGATATTTAGCGGCCGCCTTGGTTGATTTCTCAGGATCCATTCGCTCATCAATATACCAGTCTGTTTTAAGACCAAACATTCTGGCAGTTCCGGGCATAAATTGCCATAGTCCGACGGCACCCACTCTTGATCGTGCTTTCGGGTTAAGTCCACTTTCCACGATGGACAAGTATTTTATTTCATCCGGGATGTCATATTCCTCAAAATACCTTTCAAACAGGGGAAAATAAATGTCTAATTTTCCGAGCACACTTTTTGTATACTCACGATCCCGGATAGTAAAGTAGTCAATAAATCCCTTTATCCTTGTGTTGAAACTTAGTGGGATCTCTGAATCCATTTTCATGAACCGTTCCTCTATTTCATCATAAGTAAAGTCAGGGATATGTTCATAAGTGTAGTTGGAATAGATTAGGGTATCATTATCAGCGATGTCAGTTGAAGAATAAGAAAGGCCAATAAAAGGAACTATAACTATCCTTAAAATGATAGTGGCCGCAAGCATATATTTATTCCGGGCTTTGACCATAAGTTCTAATTGTAGTTTTCAAGAATATATTGCGAAAATGCCAATAGATCAGCCTCCTCAAAGTATCCACCCATTAATTGAAAGCCAATTGGAAGGTTTTTTTTATCCCTTCCGACAGGGATAGATACCGCTGGGATTCCGGCGACAGATGCTTGTACTGTTAGTAAATCCTCAAAATACATATCCAGTGGATTTTTTACTTCTCCTATCTTAAATGCAGTTGTCGGCGTTGTTGGCAACGCAATAAAATCATATTTTTCTAATATTTCAAGCGTTTTATCTCTTATGAGCCTTCTTACCTTCTGCGCTTTAGTGTAATATGCATCATAATAACTGGCGCTGAGTATAAAAGTACCGAGCAATATACGCCTCTGTACTTCCTCTCCAAAACCTTCGGATCTGGATTTCTTATACATCGATTCGAGATCCTTGGTATTCTGACTTCTGAATCCATACCTAACACCATCATACCTGGAGAGGTTAGAACTCGCCTCAGCCGTTGTTAAAATGTAATACGTAGGTAAAACGAAATCCAGATGTGGATATTCTATTGCTTCCACATTATGTCCCTCACTTTTTAAAAAATCCAGAACATTTTTAATTTTCTCTTTAATTTCCGAATCAATTCGAGGGTCCTCAAGAGTTTCTTTGATGTACGCAATATTAGCCTTATCCTTGAATTTCAGTTTTTTAGAATATTCCGGGACAGGATTTTTGGAAACAGTACTATCATATTCATCTTTTCCAGCCATAAGTTCAAGTAAAAGCGCGTTGTCATATACGTCCGTAGTTAATATACCAATGGTGTCAAATGATGAAGCATAAGCGGTGAGGCCATATCGTGAAATGCGGGAATATGTAGGTTTTAAACCTATAATTCCACAGAAAGCTGCAGGTTGTCGAACCGATCCACCAGTGTCAGTTCCCAGGGCAGCCAGGCAAAGATCGGCCTGAACAGCAACAGCACTACCTCCTGAAGAGCCTCCGGGGACTCTTTTAGGATCAATTTCATTTTTAACTGGTCCGAATGCCGAATTCTCATTGCTTGAACCCATTGCAAATTCATCACAATTAATCCTTCCAATGATTATTACATCTTCATCTAACAATCTTTGAATTGCTGTGGCTGTAAATTGGGATTTAAAATTATTTAAAATACGGCTGGAACATTGCAGTGAATGATCTTTGTAGCATAAGCCGTCTTTAATACCAATGATCATTCCAGCCAGTTTGCCGGCTTTTCCTGTTCGGAGTTTTTCATCAACTAATAATGCTTGTTGTCTTGCTTCGTCTTCGTAGACTTCAAGGAAGGCATTCAGGTAAGCTTTATCCTTAATGTTTTTAAGGTAATGGTCAACCAGTTGGGTGCAATCGATAATACCTTCCCGGATATCATTTTTAATATCCTTAAGGGAATAGTATTTTCTCAATCCTCAGTAGCTTTTTTTACTTCCTTGTCGGTTGATTTGATGCCTTCCTCAATCTCATCTTTAACGCCCTTGGTTGCATCCTTAAATTCTCTGATGCCTTTTCCAAGACCTCTTGCCAATTCAGGTATTTTTTTCGCACCAAAAAATATGATTAC
>CBDUCT010000244.1:0-5987 GCA_965365715.1 uncultured Cyclobacteriaceae bacterium
CTAATTTGGAAATAAATACAGTTATTGTTAATTTTGATATATTATTAAATAGGAATTATTCTTAATTAAAGTCAATTCAGAATGGCTTCAGTACAAGATATTAGAAATTCATTATCGAACAAAGGCTTAAAGGTTACACCCCAGAGAATGAGAATTCTTGAGGCAATATATAAACTTAACAACCATCCAACAGCAGAACAGATAATTACATTCATTAGAAAGCATGATCCAAATATTGGATCCGGAACAGTCTACAATGTATTGGATACCTTAGTTCAAAACGGTTTGATAAAAAAAGTGAAAACAGAAAAAGATATAATGAGGTATGATGGGCTTGTCGAGAACCACCATCATTTATATTGCCGGGAATGTGACTATATAGAAGATTATACAAATAAAAAACTTGATGGATTGTTGAAAAAATTCTTTGAAGAGAACGAAATTGAAAATTTTAAAATCGATGAGATCAAGTTACAAATCGCGGGAAACTTTATTATTCATAAAAACAAGAATCATAATTAATAATTTTAAATTTTAGAAAACGGAAAATCTACAAGAAGAAAAAGTAGTAAGTATGCCAAGAATTGGTGATCCGGCGCCGGAATTTAAAGCGGTTACAACTCAGGGTGAAATCAACTTCCCATCAGATTATAAAGGAAACTGGGTAATTCTTTTTAGTCACCCTGCTGATTTTACACCTGTTTGTACCTCAGAGTTTATGACTTTTGCTTCAATGGAAGAGAAATTTGCAGAAGCTAATTGTAAACTGGTTGGTTTATCAGTAGATGGCTTATATAGTCATATCGCATGGCTGAGGACAATTAAAGAAAAGATTGAATACCGTGACATGAAAGATGTTGAGGTAAACTTCCCATTAATAGAAGAGATTACTATGAATGTGGCCAAAAAAATATGGTATGATCCAGCCAAATGAGGACACGACCAAGGCTGTACGAGCAGTATTTTTCATTGATCCCAAAGGAGTTATTCGAACAATTATTTATTATCCCTTGAGTTTAGGAAGGAATTTTGATGAATTATACAGAGTTTTGATTGCTTTACGAACATCTGATGAATTTGATGTAGCAACTCCAGCGGATTGGAGACCAGGCGATGATGTAATTATTTCCCCAGCTGGTTCGTGTGGAACTGCTAAAGACAGAGTGGAAGGAAAAGATTCTAACATTGAAGAATGCAAAGATTGGCTCCTCTGTACTGAATAATTGGATAAAGATACCGTATTAAATAAAGTATTAAATAAATAACCCAATTACCTAAGAAGGGTAATAATATTGTCAAAAACATCACGGGCGATGTGGTTTCCAAAATTACATCGCCCCTTTTTTTGACCTGACAATTGATAAGGTGTAGATACCCCCTTTTTCTTAGCGAGTAGTCTAAATGCACAAAATATTAACATCAGATTTCAAGATTCGATTTTTTCTGAGGTACTTGAAGAAAATAGAAGAATATTCATACATCTACCCGATGATTACGAAAATCCAGTTATCAATCTTCATTTCTTTTGTTTGCCATTAATTCGATTAGACACTATCTTGGCGCTAAAATGATACAGTGTATACCTGCCTTCTGTTAACCAACATATTATTATGAGATTATTTCTAATTGTTGTTTTTTCATTCTTGGCTGTAAAAGTATATGGCCAGGAATATAGCCATAATAAAGTGCATATCTTGATTGATTCACTCATTTCAATATCGACGGAATTCGACCAAAGATCCGTTTCTGGCATGGATGGAAATGATTCAATAATTGTAGAAGATACATTGTATAAGGTTTATGATAATTGGACAGGTTTAACCATTTATAGAAATGCAAACTATATAGATAATGATGTACATAAAGTTTTTCATAAGATTGTAAAAAAAGGAAAATCTCAAGACTTCATACAAATGACTAAGAGTGATTTTCCTAATATACGTGTTTATGGTTATTGGGCTTTAAAGCAAAGTAAAAGTAAGAACACCGATGAAGTTTTGTCGACATTAAGTAATGATACAGCAATAGTACAATTTATTACCGTTGGAGATACTTTGAAACAATATGAGGTAAATGAAATTATCAAAATACTTAACTAAATAATTTCGTTTAGATCCGTTTTAATCATTACTATCACCTGTATTATAAGCGGCAATATAAAAGCTCAAATTATTAACATTGGATTCCTAGATTCGTTAACTTCCTATGCTTGTAAATAAAACAGGAAATCATTAATAAGCTTACACGACGATTATAAGAATTCAGAGAAGGCATATCCCGTTATTTACGGGCGCGATGGCGAAGTAGATCTATTTGCAGCCCCGGCTGAATCTTTTATTAGTTACATAAATAGTAAATGAAAGATCAGGTATCTGTTAAAAAGCCAGTATTATGCATATATGCACCTTTTTCTCTTTGTATTGCAATTCTTCTATTACTATATTTAAACAAAATAATTTTTAGACTATAATGCTAATGCCATTTTTGCAGGCAAAACCTTAACACCGAATAAGAAACTTATCACATTTGATTTCAAAGATTTAAAAGCAGATATGATGAAGCTACAAATATTGTTTATTTCCTTAGCTATTTGTTTTAACCTTTCAGCAAAAGAGATCCATGTTGCAAAAACTGGGAATGATAGTAACAACGGTACATCAGAATCGCCATTTTTAACCATTCAGGCTGCCGCTAATGTTGCTCAACCCGGTGATGTAGTAATTGTTCATGAAGGGGTTTACCGGGAACGAATTAATCCTCCCCGGGGAGGCACTTCCGATGATAATCGCATAGTATACAGGGCCAAAAATGGAGAAAAAGTTTCAATTAAAGGCTCTGAAGTGATAACAGGATGGGAAAAAGTAGAAAATGGGATCTGGACTGTTACAATTCCCAATATGTTTTTTGGTGCGTTTAATCCATTTCAGGATGCTATTTTTGGTGATTGGTTCAACAACAAAGGTAGATTGCATCATACCGCTTGCGTATATCTGAACGGGCACTGGTTGAGGGAAGCAGAAGACAAAGCAACAGTATTTGAATCCTCAGAAGAAAACGCACTTTGGTTTTCTATTTCAGATGGAAAAGAGACTACCATTTGGGCACAGTTTGACGAGAGTGATCCAAATCAGGAATTGGTAGAAGTCAATGTTCGTCAAACGATCTTTTACCCGGAAAAGACAGGCATAAACTATATCACGGTGAGCGGTTTTATTATGGAACACGCAGCAACTCCATGGGCGCCACCCACAGCAGAACAAATTGGATTGATAGGAACGCACTGGTCCAAAGGTTGGATAATTGAGAACAATACGATTCAATACACATCATGTGTAGGCATCACTCTTGGTAAATATGGAGATGAATGGGACAATAAAGCTGAATCGGCATTTGGATACAACCAAACCATTAAGCGTGCTTTGAATAATGGCTGGTCAAAAGAAAATATCGGCCACCATATTGTACGAAATAATATAATCCGGCATTGTGGCCAGGCTGGAATAGTCGGAAGTATGGGAGCTGCTTTTTCAAAAATTACAGGGAACGAGATCCACGACATCTACCTCAACTGGCATTTTACAGGAGCTGAAATGGCTGGCATCAAGTTTCATGGGCCTGTTGATGCAGAAATTAGCAACAATCATATTTACCGTTGTGGGTTCAACGGAATATGGCTCGACTGGATGACCCAGGGAACCAGAGTAAGCCGAAATCTAATGCATGACAATACCAAAGATATTTTTGTGGAAGTAAATCACGGTCCTTTCCTGATCGACAACAATCTTTTGCTGTCTCCCTTCAGTATTCTTGAATCCTGCGGCGGTGGAGCATACGTTCATAATCTTATTGCGGGTGATATAATAAGAAGAGCTGAATTAGACCGGGAAACACCTTATCATAAACCACATAGTACAGAGATTCTTGGTCTTTCAAAAGTTGTAGGTGATGATGAACGATTTTTTAATAACCTTTTTACTGGTGGCCAAGGCCTGTCGGTTTATGGTGAAGATGCCCTAAACCGGCAAGCCGGAGGAAATGTTTAGTTGAATACTGCTTTACCAAGTATACAAGAAACAGATGCCCTGGTTTTAGAAAGCAATTCTTCAGAATTGAAACTGGAAGAAGAAGCAGATGGCTGGTGGTTGGAATTGAATATTGATGTAGAAGATCTTACCCAACAAAATCGAAAAATAATTACCACAAAAACTCTTGGTGAGGCAATGATATCCAAAGCGATTTATGAAAATCAAGATGAAACTCCATATACCTTAGTTATAGATTACTATGGAGAGGAAACAAAAAACAAAAAACCATTACCAGGGCCATTCTCAAACCTTAATAACCAATCTATCAGATTTTTGGTATGGCCGAGATAAGGAATATTATAGAAAAACTTGAGCTAATAAAATATTAAGGGCATTAATCTGCACTTTATACTTAAGTTGTGCTCCGTGCAGATAAAACAATTCAAGACTTTAAAAAGTGAAAACAAAACAATCCACCCTATTGCAATAAATACTGGCCAGTTAAATTATGAATAGATGATCCGGTTAAGATAGGCATTCCTGAACCGACCTTCCGGGTCATAAGTCTTTAATAATTCAAGGAAATCCGGGAACCTTTCAAACGACCGCTGGATAGTTTTCGCATCAATGGTATATAGTTTACCCCAGTGAGGTCGTATACTGAAGGGTGCCAGGGTAGCTTCGATCACCGGTAGCAGTTTCTGTACCTCAGGCCAGTTAGATTTCCATGTAAAATGAATAGCTATGGTGGCCCTTTTGTAGAACTGGCTCATCCAAAAATTGTCAGCAGCAATTGTCCTGATCTCAGAAATATATAAATAAGGTAAGAATTTATCTCCATGTTTAGAAATCGCCCTAATAGCTTCCCCCGCATTTTCAATTGGGACAAAAAATTCAGATTGCAGTTCGTCAAAGGCTGATGGCATGGCATTAATCCTGAAATGAGGCAGCCTGTCATACCAGGGGCCAACCTCTCCCATTTGAGCCGTACATGCCTCAGCTGACATATCAATGATCGGGTGAATATTCCTGTCACATATCTTTCCCCCATAAAACTCCATCCCAAGGTCATCCACAGGTTGATCGACACGTCGTTTAATCCATGCCTGATCGAGGATATCATTTTGCCATTTGGTAAAAAGACAAACACTATATCCGCTAGACATAATCTCATCAAAATTCTCTATTACGTTTTCCAGAGGTAAATCAAGGTAAATATCCTGCCGGGCATCGTATGCTGGTTCTATATCCAGAACCATACGTGTAATAATTCCCAGCCCACCCAGGTTGACAACCACGCCATCAAATATATCCGGATTATTCTCCCTGCTCAAACTAATGAGTTGACCATCCGCCAAGCAAATTTCCATTTCCCTTACCACAGTGGCAAGGCTTCCATTTTCTGTTCCTGATCCATGTGTCCCGGTAGCAGCTGCACCAGCAACCGTGACCTGTGGAAGTGAAGCCAGGTTTTGCAATGCAAATCCTCTTTCATGCAATTGAGGGGCCAATTCCTCATACTTGATCCCTCCCTCGATGGCAACGGTACTATTGGATTCATCAATGGAAATAATCCTGTTGAGTTTCCTGAGGGAAATCTGGGTCAACGGGCTATCGGCTATATCATTGTAACTATGTGTAGAACCGAGTCCCTTTTTAAATCCAGTTTTACTCATCAGTTCCTGCAACTCTTCCACTGAAGCAGGCTCTTCGAGGTTTTTTGCCTTAAATATGATGTTTCTTCCCCAGTTTCTTCTTTCAGTTAACGTAGCCTGTTCCGGTTCTTTCGATTTTTTCGGCAGACAGGAGATAAAGGGACTAAATACTGTTCCGGCAACAGCGAGGGAAGAAGTTTTTATAAAATCATTTCTTTTCATAAAACAACAGGTTGGTTCATTAAAAATTTAAAAAATGGATCCTACCCAAGATATAAAACTTTAATATAATTTAAAATCATATCCC
>CBDUCT010000245.1:0-5982 GCA_965365715.1 uncultured Cyclobacteriaceae bacterium
AAAATATGATAATTTAAATAGCAACCCTAACCAAAACAAGATAAAATGGAAGAATTAAAAGGGTGATCAATATAGCTATGATATATGCTACTAAAGAGATCAGAATGGATTCAGAGAGAAATTGAAATACCAGGTCTTGACGTTTGGAACCGATACTTTTCCTGATACCTACTTCCCGGGCACGGCTTTCTGAACGGGCAGTGGCCAGGTTCATGAAATTTATACATGCTATGATAAGTATAAAAATGGCTATGAGGCTGAACATTTTCACAAAATCGATCATACCACCTTTTTCCTGCCCGTTCTCAAAACTAAAATGAAGTCTCCACCTTAATAAAGGATATAGAAAAAGCTCTGACTCTAGGTCACCTTCCTCGCCATGTTCAATCAACATAGGCCTTATTGCATCATTCACAGCTTCTAAGTGCCGGGGATCCGTTAATTCGACGAATACCTGAAAAGAATAATTTCCCCAGTTGTCTTCGTTATCCACCACCCATGGATTTACGGATCGCCGATGTTTCCATGAGACTAAATAATCAAACTCAAATGAAGAATTCTTTGGGATGTCCTTCAATATCCCGGTCACTCTACAGTCACCAAGATCATCAATTCTGATAACCTGATTAATGGGATCTTCATTTTCAAAGAATTTCCTGGCTGTTTCTTCGGTGATCACTATTGAAGAGGCATCATTCAGAACATCAGTTGGGTTACCATATTTTAATGGAAATTCGAACATGGTGAGGAATTCTTCACTGACATAATAACCCTGCAGGAAAAGCCTCTTTTCACCTACAACCAACAGATGGTCACCATACCAACTGGCAACAGCTGAATTAGCAATATTAGAATGTGCATCCTTTATTGCTTCATATGTTGGGAGTGGAACCGATCTCCATGTATTAATGGTATTGTCAAATTCGGATTGAACCATCAGCTGATATAACCTGTCAGATTTGGGATGAAATTTATCGAAGGATAATTCATCAAAAACCCATAATAATATTAATATACTGCAGGTAATTCCAATTGACAGGCCAGTGATATTTATGATGGAGTAAGTCTTTTTTTTGAGCAGATTTCTAATTGAAACAATAAAGTAGTTGCGAATCATTATTACTTTGATTTGTTAACCTTAAATTTTAGAGTGACCTCAAAGGTCTTGTCCATATCCTTCTATAAAAGGACAATGGCCAAAAGGAAGAGTTGCAAAAAAGATACAATTCTTATTATGTTGACTTTAATATATCTAAAAAGTTACAGCACAGGGCAATTTATTTTTAACTTATCAATTTTATAATATAGCAGTGTAAAATAGTAGGAGGTCAAAGGCATTTCTCATACATGACGAAACAGGTAGGGGATATATTAGCGGGTAGTAAGTAAAATGGCAGTCGTGATCTTACTCAATTTTCATTTTTCTTATAATAATATCTTATGAAGACTCATTTTTTCTTAAGTTTATATTGAAAAAATTAACAAGAGATATGAACCGTAGAAATTTTTTAATCAATGGATCTTTAAGTACCGCCGCAATCTTTTCTGCTATACATCTACCAGCTTCCTCAGAGGATAAAAAATTAAAGGTTGGTGTGATCGGGGTAGGCTGGTATGGAATGGTTATAACTGAAGCAGCCTTCAAGGCAGGGGGCATTGAAGTTTTAGCTATTTGTGATGTGGACACCGAACATTTAAAAAAAAGCGCTGATAAACTGGAGAAACTGCAGGGGAAAAGACCCAAAACGTATATTCTATACTCTGACCTTCTGGATCATAAAGGATTAGAGGCGGTTTTTATTGGCACGCAACCACACTGGCATGCACTTCAATTTATTGCTACATGCGAGAAAGGACTTGATATTTACTGTGAGAAACCTCTGGCTTACGATGTAAACGAGGGATTGGCAATGATTAAGGCAGCCCAAAAAGCCGGCAATTATGTTCAGATTGGTTTTCAACGACGTCAGAGTGAAGCCTTTGCCAAAGCTAAGTCTTTAATTGCAGATAATGTCGCTGGCAATATCCTTCAGATAGGGGCCCAGATACATTATAATCCAATTCTCAAAGACAATACTATACAGGCACCGCCGGATTCCCTGGATTGGGAAGCATGGTGTGGACCTGCTCCAAAATTACCCTATTGCCCAAACATCGGACATCTGGCATGGAGGCTTGAGAAGGAATATGGCAACGGGCACCTGGTCGATTGGGGGATACATCATGTTGATATCATTCGCCATATAATGGATCTTGATATGCCGATGACTATTAACGCCACTGGTGGCCTTAACGTGCTTGCTGGAAAAATCACTACTCCAGATACTTTGACCGCTACTTTTAACTTTGAATCAGTCCCGCTTACCTGGCAGCACAGGTTGTGGGGTTCCGGTGACCTGAATCCCCAGTTTAATAATGGCGTTTTCTTCTACGGGGATAAAGCGACCATATTCGCTTCGGACAGAAGAATTGTGATAATGCCTGCCGGCAAAGATCAAACTCAGGAAGTTCTTGACATTCCAGGGAAAGATATGGCCGTTGCACATATGGCTGATTTTCTTAGGGCTGTTAAAATGAAGGATAAGAACCTGATATCATGCCCAATAGAAGATGCATTTAAATCAACAGCAACAGTGCAATTAGGTATGATCTCGTACAATACAAAAGCAATGATCAATTGGGATAGCCAGAAATATTCAATAAGTAATAATCCTCAGGCATCGGCTTTGCTGGCCAGACCCTATCGTGGGCAATATAAGCGTCCTGTTGTTTAATTAGGAATAAGGATTTGATAAGAAGTATCAAAATAGAAGCCGGCACTTTTAAATACCGGCTTTATCAGGTTCAAAGTGATCAATAAATTTGTAAAGCTTATGGCAGAAAGGTGATCGCGGAATAATTAAAAACATAGCGTGGCTGCTCCCTGCTTTATTTCCTCATGCATTGCAGCGGAGCCAGTAATGATTACACCATCTATAAGATCTTCCTGTTTGTAATTTCTGACGGCAGCGCAAGGAGGACATACCAATACTTTACATCCACTTTCAAATACATTGTCAATCATTTCCTTCATTGGAGGATCAAAAGGATTTAGATGCACATTATCAGCGGCACCCTTTCGAACCCAGTCTATTCCTGAACTTGTCAGGAAAATGGTTACTTCAAGACCGGAATTAATTCCACCGTTGGCAATGCTCCAGGCTACTGATGATCTTTCATCATCTAATCCTCGTGTGATAAGTACTACTAATTTTTTTGTCTCAGTCATGATAATTTGGTTTAATGTGTAACAAATTGCTTAAAGTTCATTTTATTATAGTTGCATTTTTCTTTATCAAATAAGTATTAATGAAACCTTGTAATGCAATATTAAGGGGGAAATTCAAATTTCATTTTGCTTAAAAGGTCAATGAATTTGCTGATCAGTTCAAACAAAGAAAATCATTGAAGTGAATAAAGAATTGCATAAAATATCATAGAATTTAAGCCCTTTAAAAGCAGGAGTAGGGGATATTCTTGATTTGTCAGGAATTTACAGTTTAACTTTTTGAACATAGTTAGTCCTTAAACAGTTTAGTATATTATGCTCCTTTCATCAAGTCGTCTTTTATTATCTGGATTTCAAAAGATATTCCTTGCGTCCATTCTATTAATGATCCATTTCTCTTGTCAAACTGAGGATTCAACGAATAATAGAGGGAAAATTCCAATTATTACTCCGGAAAATAATCCTTTTGACTGGGCTATTCAGTATACTGAAACTTATGTGAATCTCACAGACGTATACTTTATTGATAATATGACAGGATGGATAGTCGGTGATGAAAACACCATATTATCGACAACTATGGGGGGCAATACCTGGCCACAAGCCCCGGTAAATAGTTCTGATGGAAACTTCAGAAGCGTAACCATGATCAGTGAGAATGTAGGCTGGATCACAGGAGATATGAATGGAAAGGCTATAAATGGGAACATATATATTAGTTCAAGCGGTGGTTCTTATCCGGAATCTCAAGAGTTGTCAGACTATCCAATGAATGCAATTTTTGGTTTGAATGAAAGTCTTGTTTGGTCCGGGGGCGAAAACGGGCAGCTTTTGTATTCCAAAGACGGCGGGCATAACTGGAATGAATCGTCAGCTGAGTTTAATTTCTCTATAAATGATATTTGTTTTCTAGATGAAAACGAAGGATACGCAGTTGGGGAACAAGGCAAAATTATAAGATCAGCTGACGGGGGAATTAGCTGGCAGCTAAATTATGAAATTCCGGAAATCGACCTGACATCTGTTCACTTTATTGATGCTTCTAGCGGTTGGGCATGTGGCTCAAGAAATACAATATTAAAATTTGATGACAGTGCAGAGACGGAATGGGTATCTATCAGGATAGAGAATGAACCTCAGGGATTTGTATGGAATGACATTTATTTCCTGGATAAGGATTTTGGCTGGATTGTGGGTCCTGTTGGCACAGTATACAAAACAGAAGATGGAGGGAATACCTGGCTAAAAGAAAGCACAGGATTATACAGTGACCTCAATGCCATACATATGATCAATACGAATACAGGATGGATTGTAGGAGAAGAAGGGATAATTCTTTCCTATACTCCCTGAATCCATGATGAAAAGTCTTCGAAATCGAACCATGCCTATCACCAAAACTTTTTTTCCCAAGGAAGATTAAAACTTATTCACCTGTTAGCTTATATCCTTTCCTGATAGCAATTGAAAGAGCATCCCAATGCGCTTCTGTCATTCTTTTTGGGGTAAAAAGACATACTCCAGCAGCACCGTTTTCCATAGATTCCCTTACCGCATCTTCAATTTCTCCAGGAATCAACCCATGATTTTCAGGATCAGGTTCTTCGGTCTTTTTATCTGGTCTTGGACAAATGAATAACCCGCTATATAAGGGTTTTCTGTTGTTGAGGGCGGACACACCTTCTTTACTTACTTCACCGATCCACTTAGTCCCTTTTAGGTAGAAATCATTGTAATTCATCGGATAAAATGCATCCAGATTCCACTTATCCCATTCCTGGCGTACAATCTTTTTTGCAATGGAATTAGGACCTGGAAAAACTGCAGCATTTATCTCCTTACCTTTACTATGAACCATTTCAGAAAGACGGTTGACAATGCTGGTGATCAGGTCGTAACGATATTGTTTCCATTCCTGAACCTGTGACGGATCATCTACAGATTTGATATCGATCCCTGACTCTTCTCTAAATCCATTAACACAAAGATCACAATAGCAGTAGTCATACTCAGGATACTCTCTGTCCATGACCAGACCATATTTTTCCCATAAACCTTCTGCAAGAATAACATCCGGAAACCTAATATAATCCAGGTGGATGCCATCTACAACAGATAGGTCTGCAATGCTCCCATATAAGTAGGCAAGAAAATCATAAACTTCCTGCCGGTTTGGACATAGGAATTTATAATAATCTACATAGGCTGGTTTATCGAAGGCAGATTCGCTTTTTCCGTTGATCGCATACCATTCTGGTTTAAGCTTAGGATTTTCACGTTGAACCATTGTAGGTATCCATGTGTGAAACTCCAGCCCTGCTTCTTTGGCGATCCCTCCAACACGCCTGTATGTTTCCGGATCGTGGCCACCATTATACATCAGGCCAATGATGCCTTTTCCCTTAAGATCTATGAAATATTCCTTAATTTCCTTGTCTGTTTCAGACCCCGGACCGCTCAACCAGGCATAAACCGGAACTTTAATATCGGAAAGCTTATCTTCAGCATTTAGTTCCTGTTTATCGGATTGGGGAGTTTGGCAACTTAAAATAATTAATAAAGACAGTATTATGACAGGGGTCTTTTTCATTTTGATCGGATTTAAATTTTACAGTTTATCTTAAAAAATGATTACAATATTACAAAATCATGATCAAGGTCTTGTCATTTAATTATAATAATAAAAGCTTGGATTGATGGATACTTTTCCAGGT
>CBDUCT010000246.1:0-5976 GCA_965365715.1 uncultured Cyclobacteriaceae bacterium
GCCTGGAAATGTTGGCCGGGACTGGGGTATGTTAATTGATGTGTCTCGAGAAAAAAAAATCCAGAAGTTGTCACTAATTTTAGACCTTGATCTGCAAAGCCATATTAAAAGTGAGTCAGTTCTGGACCCAAGGACTATAGAGGCCAATACAACCTCATTCAGGGGATCTCTCTACGGGGCCAGTTCTAATCATTGGTTGTCAGCATTTGTAAGGCATCCTAATTTCCATAGAAAAATAAAGGGGATTTACTTCTGTGGGGGGAGTGTACACCCCGGGGGAGGTATTCCATTGTCAATTTTATCTGGAAAAATTGTCTCAGAATTAGTTCAGAATGATTTTAGGATATAACCGTAATTTATACATAGGATCCCTGGTATTTCTAATTATCATCTACACGGTAGGACTTGTAGGATTGAATACCAGCTGGAGAGATGAGATCGCTGCGCTGACACCCTATACCTTAAGCCTTTCAGTCTTAGTGCTTTTTCTTAACCACAGGGAGTGGAACAGGTATTTTGTCATTTTTGTGGCTTTTGCCTCTATTTCCGGCTACCTTATTGAACTGATTGGAGTCGAATCAAAAATCATTTTTGGGATCTATAGTTACGGAGAAACATTGGGATATAAATTATATGGTGTTCCGGTTATTATGGGATTGAATTGGTTTCTGATGGTTTATTCATGTGGAATGGTAGCCAATCTATTCAGGTATGGAGTGTTCCTGAAATCCATAATTGGTGCATTCCTGATGGTTATCCTGGATCTTTCCCTTGAACCGGTAGCCGTTATTCTGGATTTCTGGACCTGGGAAAACGGGATTATCCCCTTACAGAATTATGTGGCATGGTTTGCCGTAGCTTTTATTTTACTTATCTACTTTCATAAACTTGGATTAAAAAAAATGAATAGAATTGCTGTGGGTTTATTTATTATTCAGTACATTTTCTTTTTCATTTTATCTTACACATTATAAATGACGTTTTGGAAACAAAGTATCTATATCTATTCATAAATTTATTTACTATTTCACTGCCATTTCTGCTGAGTTTTGACAAGAAAGTCCACTATTATAAGCGCTGGCATTTTCTTTTCCCTTCTATAATAATTGTAGCTGCAGTATTCATCATCTGGGACGTCATCTTCACTGCTTATGGTATATGGGGATTCAATAGCCGATATCTGGTGGGTTTCGATATATTTAACCTGCCAATTGAAGAGTGGCTTTTTTTTATAACCGTCCCATATGCTTCAGTATTTATTTATGATTGTATAAAGTATTATTTCCCAAATTGGAAAACATCGAATACGGGTAATATCATTGCTGTTTTTCTGGGAATTATATTGGCAATATTCGCGCTGTTGAACCTTGGAAAACACTATACTTATATAACCTTTATTACCCTGGCTTTTATCCTGTTTCTATTGTCCATTTCAAAAGCCGATTACCTGGGCCGCTTCTTTGCCTCCTATATAATTGTCCTGGTCCCTTTCTTATTGGTCAACGGTATTCTGACAGGCTCATTAACTTCAGAACCCGTGGTCTGGTATAATGATAATTTTAATCTGGATCTCAGAATTTTAACTATTCCTGTAGAAGATGTTTTCTATGGCATGTTGTTAATCCTGGGTAATGTCGCCATCTATGAGTATTTACAAAAAAGGTCCAGGCAAAAGGCCGCATTGCGCTATTAGAGTTCGTAAATATAATACGCTATTACTGCCCGCAACCTCAGTTTTACTTTATCAATTTATATTTATTTTAACCTGTAGCTGACAAATGCAAGACGTTCACTATCCGGGGACCAGGAAGGTACGTTAATGGTACCCTGGCCTCCAAAGAGTTTTGCCATAACTTGTATCTCTTTTGTTTCCAGATTCATAAGTCGCAATGCAACATTCTTATTAGGTGGATGCGAATTGCTTGGTATATCCGGGTCAAAGGAAATAAAAGCAAGCCACTTCCCATCGGGAGAAGGATGAGGGAACCAATCATTAAATTCATCATTTGTTATTTGTTCCTGATCGCTTCCGTCTACTCTCATTTTCCATATCTGCATTGTGCCTGATCGTTCGGAATTGAAATAAATGTGTTTTCCATCCGGAGAATAATCGGGTCCGTCATCCAATCCTTCAGCAGTCGTAAGTCGCACCTCTTCACCTCCTTCAATTGGGATGGTGTATATATCATAATTACCATTTCTTTCAGCACAATAGGCCAGGGTCTTCCCATCAGGAGACCAGCCATGCCAGTAACTCGGGCTTGATTGTGTGATTTTTTTTGGTTCTCCTCCATCTATTGAAAGAGAGTAGATCATTGATTGCCCGGTCTCAGTCTGGTCACTGATGACCAACATTTGACCATCAGGAGAAATACCATGGTCATTATTTATTCTTGTAGCAAAATAAGTCGGGATAAGTTCAGGATCTCCACCATCTAATGAAATCTTATAAAGCAGACCCTCACTATTGTATATAAGTGATTGCCCATCGGGTGTCCAGTTTGGAGCTTCAATATGACTTTTTGTGTGAAATACAACCCTTCTGTCAAAGGATGCGATGGGGATTGTCTCCAGAGTACTTTCAATCTGCTTTACTGAATCTGGCCTGGGTTGAATTTTTTGAATTCTGACATTCGAGAATACGGCTGTTTCAATGGTGTCATTATTATGAGAGCACACCCCCAATCCTATGAGGAAAGGTTCCTCCATAGAAAGCCTGAAAGTACCTCCTGAGGTTTTCAGTTCTTCCTCTCCATAAGCAACTGACATCGAGTAATAATCCCCCTCCTTTTCGATACGCACACGGCGGGGACCGATTACATTTGATTGTACTTCCCTGGTTAAGCCCCCTTCGATTTCCCTGTATTGAATAGAGGTCAATCCATCCCCATGAACTGCAGCATCAACGTAGATGGATCCGGTATCAAGATCTTGCCGAATGATAAGGCAGGCTTTCCGGTGTGGATCGACACCCTCGCCAACCCATTGTATGTCAGCGCTGATAGAAACGTCACCAGTCATTTCTTTCCATACGTAGTGAAGTTCATCCTTATTGACCCACATGTTGGTGCCTCCTCCTGAAACCATGTAGGTACTATCGGTACTATTAAATTGTACCGATCCAGGGTACTTTACATTTCCAATATCATTGTTGGCTGTAAAAATGCCCAGGTCAGACTTTTTTTCACAGGAAATAAGCGTAAGCATAAGTATGCCTAGCATGAATTGATTGAAAGATTTATTCATTATTGAATTTTCTCTGATCTGTATTTTTTAAAAACTATTTATCCTGCACCACCTTCCTAACCGTGGAATGTATACATTCTATATTTTCGAATTAAAAAATAACCATTGTGCTTTAAACCGTAAAAATATGCAATAGGGTCGTAGTATAATAGAGTTCATCCAAAATAAATCTGGCGATCTGATATTAAGAGTATCAGCCCATACTGCAACCTTGGATTATTCAGATTAATAAAGGATTTAACAGTATTTACAACGATAAAATTTAAGTTCAAAGCCGTTATAGATAACTATAAAACTAACGAGATACAAATGAGATCAGGATCCAAATTTGTTAAGAATAATCAAGCCATTGGATACTTAAAAATAGGACTTCCAGCCATCCCTTTTTCTTTGATCTCCCCAACCTCAACTTTACTGAGGGGTTTAAAACCAGTTGCCAATCCCAGAGCCATACTGAACAGATCTTCATTACCAGGTGGCAGGGCAGCGGTTACCGGATGCGATAGTGTAAACCTTAACCCCAGCTTAGCCTCTTCCGGATCAGTCAATGGTTCATACCAGCATTTAGGGACTTTCTTTTCAACATCTTCTGCCCAGGGTTGTTTTGCCATAGCTTTTAATGCCAGAATACCCATCCCTTTTTCTTTTGCCCGGTCGAGGACCTGTGGCCCAAAATTACCTGCATACCAGGTCGTATAGTTAATAGGAAACAATATTGTATCAAAATCAAAACCATCCATTAGCGCCATAGCCGCTTCCACCGAGTGCGCTGAAAATCCAAGGTAACGCACTTTACCTTCCTCCCTTGCCTCAAGGAAGGTTTCCATAGCCCCGTCTTTTCCGAAAATGGTGTCAACATCTTCCATTTTTGTTACAGCATGAAGCTGATAAAGGTCGAAATGATCTGTTCTCAATCGCTCGAGTGATTGTTCCAATTCCTTTCGGGCACCATCTTTAGTTCTCATTCCTGTTTTACAGGCCAGAAATACATCTTTTCTATAAGGTTCCAATGCGGGTCCTAGTTTTATTTCAGCATCACCATAAGATGGGGCTACATCAAAATAATTAATGCCGTAATCGATTGCCTCTTTAACCCTCTGGGAGGATTGTTCTGGTGTGGCATCCATCACAACAATTCCACCAAACCCGATCATTGATAACTTTTCACCTGTTTTTCCAAGCGATCTTTTTTCAATTTTACCTCTTGTGAATACCCGTGTAATATCACTTAATCCAGCCGGGAAATATGAAACAAGGGGTGCTGCCCCTGCCGTTTTTATGAATTGTCTTCTTTTCATCATCTTAATTTTATTTTAAATTTTACATTATTGCACTCCGAAATGGATATTTTAGCAAAAAATCATTTGTTCAAGGTAGATTTTTCAATCAAGAATTTAACAATTATTTTAGTTTATATCAAGGAAATAGTTTGATTTGAACTATAACCTATTCATAATAAGAAGTCTACTGAGCTATTCTCAGTCATAACAGTATATAATATTGAGCTTTAAAAAATTTGATCTAGATGACCGGTTAATCCAGGGGATCGACTCTATGGGATTCGAGAACCCAACTCCAATACAGGAACAGGTTATCCCCGCAATTCTGGAGGGGAAAGATATGATTGCTACCGCCCAGACAGGCACCGGGAAAACTGCTGCTTTTTTGTTGCCCATTGTAAATAAAATTATTACCACAAAGCATGACGACCACATCAAGGCTCTGATCATTGTCCCGACACGGGAACTGGCCATTCAAATTGATCAGAATCTGGAGGGGCTGGCTTATTTTACACATATCAGTTCGCTTCCTGTTTATGGAGGTGGTGCCGGTGACTTATTCCTAAGGGAAAAAAAAGCACTGATTCATGGAGCGGATATTGTGACCTGTACTCCGGGAAGAATGCAAGCTCACTTGAAAATGGGTTATGTAAGCTTCAAGGATCTGAAGTACCTCGTTCTTGACGAAGCTGACAGGATGCTGGATATGGGATTTTATGATGATATAATGAATATTATCTCCCATCTCCCTGAAAAGCGACAGAACCTTTTGTTTTCAGCTACAATGCCTGATAAGTTCAGGTCTCTTGCTAAAAAAGTGGCTAATGATCCTCTTGAAGTAAATATTGCTATTTCCAAACCGCCGGATAGAATCCTCCAGATTGGCTTTGTAGTTTATGATAATCAGAAAGTCGCTCTGCTTAAGCATGTATTGAACGCTAAACACCTTAAAAGTGTTATTGTATTCTGTTCGAAAAAAGTAATGGCTAAGGAACTGAATCGTGAGCTGAAGAAAGCTGGATTTTCTTCCTATGACATTCACTCAGATCTTGACCAGGAAACAAGGAATAAGGTTATAACGAGCTTCAAGAATAAGCAGCATAAGGTATTGGTCGCTACGGATATCGTTTCCCGGGGAATTGATGTGGATGATATTGACCTTGTCATTAATTATGATGTGCCTTCTGACGGGGAGGATTATGTTCACCGGGTTGGCCGAACAGCCCGTGCTGAATCTAAAGGTGCTGCTTTTACATTTATCAATAAGGAAGATCAGCAGAAGTTCAGTAATATTGAAAAATTGCTGGGTAAGCCGGTATCTAAAGCCAAACTTCCTGAATCCCTTGGTGAGGGACCTGCCTATGATCCGAAACCGGAAAGGGGCAAGAAGTATAAAAAGAAATTTCACTCAGGGAAAAAAAAGAATAAAAAGCACTTCAGGAAAAAGTAG
>CBDUCT010000247.1:0-5952 GCA_965365715.1 uncultured Cyclobacteriaceae bacterium
GGTTGAAAACAGGCGTAAGATCAGATTTGGGAAATATCGATGCAGAGGTCAACTTTATAGCCCCTCTACCAAATTTTGGAATTGTTGCCATGTTTAAACTTAAACGTTGGTTGTTCCTAGAAGGTAATGTGGGATTTTTCTCTTTGAAAGTGAGTGATTTTGACGGCACATTATATGACTTTAGCGTAAGACTAAATTTCAAGCCAACAAAGTGGTTAGGGCTCAATGTGGGTTACCAGGAATTTGATATCCGTGTGGGATTTCCTTATGAAAGTATAAATAAAACAATAGATTACAATTTCCGTGGACCTGCATTTGGGGTGAGTCTGGGTTTTTAAAACCATCCAAATTTATCCGTGGAGTCTGATTCTTGTGCCTTCAAGTGTTGTTTTATCATGAATTTTAATTTATTTTATGGTATGTTAACGCATTGGTACAAGTAATAATTTCAGTCTAAATAAAAAACCATCCATGCAAGTTACAATATTAGTTGCCTACATTATCGTATTGCTTTACACCGCAATCAGAATCCTTCTGGACACAGAATCCACCCCTAAAACATTAGCGTATTTGCTTCTTGTATTTCTGTTTCCGGTTTTTGGGATTCTAATCTATTTCTCCTTCGGTATAAATTACCGGCATCACCAATTGAGCTCAAAAGGCGCAAAGGCACAAAACACGCTTGACGAGCCTTTCCAAAGGGAAATCAAGGATGAAACTGGAAATCTCGCAGAAACTCATCGGGATGAGATAGCACATTTCTTGCCGATGGTTCAATTTCTGGCAGGATTAAGTAATGAACATTTAGTTCCTGGACAATTTAAACTATTGGTGAATGGAGAAGAGAAATTTCCAGAAGTGCTAAGTACACTGGAGAAGGCCAATCATTTTATTCATATGGAGTATTACGACTGGGAAAATGATACGCGCGGGAATCAGATCAAAGATATTCTATTAAAAAAGGTGGAAGAAGGAGTCAAAGTGAGGATACTATATGACGATTACGCCAGCAGAAAAATTAAACGAAATATTGTAAAAGAGTTAAAGCAGGGAGGTGTAGATATTTATCCAAAAATTAAAGTGAAATTAAAGCAGTTTGCTAACCGAGTTAATCACCGCGATCATCGGAAGATCATCATAGTAGACGGAAATTACGGTTTTGTTGGTGGAATAAATGTCTCAGACAGGTATGACAATTCCATTGATACTGGTCTTTACTGGCGCGATACCCATATGAAAATCACTGGCCCTCTTGTAAACAGTCTGCAGCGTCATTTTATTGTCAGTTGGAATACCAGTGCGAATGATGCCCTCTCCTTCAGCAACTCATTATTCCCTAAGGCAACACTAAAAACACAAGAGGATATTCCCGCTATCGGCCAGGTGGTTGCTGGAGGTCCTATTTATCCAAAATCGAATATCATGCTGAGCTATATGCGCATTTTTTCCTTAGCAAGAGAAAGCCTTTATGTGACCAATCCATATTTCATACCCAGTGAAAGCATCCAAAATGCTTTATGTCAGGCTGCTATATCCGGAGTGGACGTCAGGTTAATGTTACCGGAAAAATCGGATTCAGCAATTGTAGGTGCTGCATCGAGGTTTTATTTCAAGGAATTGTTGAATGCAGGTGTCAGGATATTCCTATACAGCAAAGGTTTTGTACATGCCAAAACCGTTGTCGCAGATTCGAGGTTGAGCGTGGTAGGCACAGCCAATATGGATATAAGAAGTTTTGATCTGAATTTTGAGATTATGTCGGTGATCTATGGGATGAAGTTTGCTGAAAAATTGGAAAGCGTATTTCTTGAGGATTTGAAAGAATGCCATGAAATTTCAAATGAAGCGTGGGATAAAAGCAACATAATCAAAAGATTGACCTATGCCATCGCCAGGTTGATTTCATCTTTCCTATGATCTGAACAAATATGGACAAGTGATAGAGAATAAATCCAAAGCGGATTGGTCTTTTTAAGATCGCTTATTTCATCCGTTCTTGTTCAAAATAGAGAAATGATGGGTATTATTCTGTATTCTTATCCGTTTTTGAATGTTCCGGTTGCTTTAATGCATCCTTTGGCAGGATGGTGAAAAGTGCTACCAAAGGCCTCGTACCTTCATTGTACTCCAATAATACTTTGGCTATTCCCGCAAAAGGCATAAATAAAATCATGCCTGAGACACCCCATATCATCCCACCGGTTATCACAGCTAAAAATATCATAAATGCATTCAGGTTGATTTTATTACCGATAACAACAGGCTTTACAACATTGCTTTTTATGGCATTGGAGATAATTATCCCCGCCAATGCCAATAATGGCACCATTAATCCATCATTGGAAATGGAGGCGAATATAAAAACAATCGCCATTCCCAGGGGACCTCCAAGGTATGGTATAAGTGTAAGCAGGGCCACAAAAAATGCGAAGAACAAAGCATATTGTAAGCCGATCAGCAGAAAGATAATATACAACATTACGGCCAATATTAGTGTAGTGACAAAAAGACCATACAGGAAGTTATTGATAATGCCAATTACTTCCTTACTTCTTTTTTTTGCAAAAGCAAATCCATCATCTGTCTTTTCCCGAAGCCTCATAAAATAGAGGTAATTATCCCTGTAGTATAAAATGAAAAACAGATAGACTCCCACAAGAAAAATATTGCCTATACTTTTACCAAATGATGCCAGTACTTTGATGATAACGTCAGTATGGCCGGCAATCCAACTGTGTATTTGAGATTGATCGATCATTGGGATGTTAATACCATATCCTTCGAAGATATGGATGATATTTTGAGTTGTCAGGATCAGCTTTTCACTTAAGGATGGAATTCCTTTGATGATAGAGGCAATCTCACGCGAAAAAAAGTAAAATAAAATGATGATGAATAGAAAAACCAATCCAACAAATACCAGTGATGATATCAGTCGTTTTATATGATATTTTCTTTCGATCCTGGTTAAGATCTGGAAAGAGGCAAGCGCTATCACCAGACTCCAGGCAAGTGGTATTAAAAACGATTTTCCGATAATCATGATGGCGATGGCAATTGTTGAGCTTACCAAAACAGCTGTAACATTAAACAGCTTTGAATTTATGTTGACACTATTCTGCACAGGATGTTTCTAATTTTATAACTAAAATTAAAAATTAATGGGAAATTATTGCATTCAACCTGACACTATTTTAGCTGCCGCCTTGAAAAGGAATTGTTCATCTGATGATTACTATCTTATTTATTGAAATTTAAGTGCGGTTTGATCCATTAATTGGCAAGATCCTCCTGTAGCATGAACCATTTCAGATGTAGACTTATAACGAATTGAAAGTTAGATTGAAGAAAGAGGAAAGCTCACGAGTAGTAATTGGATAAGCTCAAGATTTTGCCTT
Source organism: uncultured Cyclobacteriaceae bacterium (assembly GCA_965365715.1). Taxonomy (GTDB): domain Bacteria; phylum Bacteroidota; class Bacteroidia; order Cytophagales; family Cyclobacteriaceae; genus JAGTVG01. Next base: position 3,399 of record CBDUCT010000247.1, read on the forward strand.
GAATCCACACACATTTGACATTTGTCCAACCTTATACCCAGACAAAAATGTCAAAAGAGTGTATTGAATTATTAAAAAAATGATGGAATTGATATCACGAGTTGTAATTAGCCCACCTCTAAACTATTAATCTCCCACCCTACCTAAAGCTATTTTAACATAAGCAAGTACATTATATAACAATTCCCCGGGATTTGACGTAATACGAAATGATTGGAGCTTTTCCCGCTTCCATGAGCGCTACTGTTACTGACAGTATTAGTTCTTGATAATTTCCATATCCTGTCAGGCTCCATCCAAATGATTCTATATTATTTTAGTATTTGTGATAAAGGAATAGGTCATATTGCAAAATGGATTACTTACCTTATGCATGTCGCGTAAAATATTTTTTTAAATTTGTGTAAAGACAAATCTCATTCAAACGATGCCATCACATCTCCCCCGTTCCGTTAAATCATTTTTTTTCATCATGTTGGCATTTCTTCCTGCCTGTCAATCGGATCTATCCCAGGACATGATATTCCCCAAAGAGAAATGGGTAAAAACAGACCCTGCCGATCTTGGCATTGACCAGGATAAAATGCTGGATGCATTGGACTATCTCAAGTCCAGATCCTTCGATAATGGAATTGATGAGGTACTCATTATCAAAAATGGCAGGATCATTTATGAAGGTGACAGTACGCTAAAATCCCATAATATTTATTCCTGCTCCAAGGGATTTACCAGTACAGTCCTTGGATTGTTGATGGATAAGGGAAAATTAGCCCTGGATGAAAAAGTGTCCAAATATGATAGTTCATTAATGGAATTATACCCTGATGTAACCTTTCGTCATTTCACAACGATGACCTCCGGTTATAGTGCGGAAGGACGAAGCCGGTGGAATGACGAAAATGCCGATTGGTCATACACACCCTATACACCTGAGAAGCCTCATTTTGCTCCCGGTTCCCACTTTGAATATTGGGATGAAGCCCAAATGACTTTTGGAAAAATATTGACATTGGTGATCAAGGAACCAATGCGCGATTTCCTCAAGAGGGAATTAACAGATAAAATTCAAATGGGTGACTGGTCATGGCATGCAGAAGGCGAAATCAACGGCGTACCCATCAATAACGGATGTACCAATGTTCATGTCAATGCACATCAACTTGCACGATTTGGACACCTGTTTCTTAATCGAGGAAATTGGAATGGCGCGCAACTGCTCTCCACCAACTGGTGTACGATGGCCACCTCTAAACAAGTTCCTGCTGACCTTCCGGTCTATCCCGGCGACCGGTCTAATGCAAGGGGAAGCGGATCTTACGGCTTCAATTGGTGGGTCAACAGTACAGATGGGTTGAGTAATATGCCTGATGCCCCGTTGGGCTCTGCATATCTCAGTGGTCTTAATCATAATATTTGCTTTATTATTCCTGAGTGGGATATGGTGATCATTCGTATGGGTGATGACCAGAATCCTCCGGAAGGTAAACATGTAGTCTGGAATGAATTTATCAGATTGATGGAGAAAGCCGTAGCAAACAAATGAAGCCCGCCATTCAACCTAACTCCAAAGCAGGATCAGGACAACCAGAAAACTCAAGGTAATAACCCATATCGCCAGTGTTTTCCTGGTTGCCTTTTTTGCTTTCTTCGCTTCCCACCATGTCCGGGGGCTTACACCCTGTAAAAGGAATGTAGTTACCCCTGCCAGGTTGATACAAATAATATTTGTAAGGAATATTAACAAAGCCCCGATAGCAGGGCTATATTCACCGCTACCTATAAGTAATCCGAATACAGTTAATGGAGGCAATAAGGCTACAGCAACCATGACGCCAATCACTACTGCGGGCGCTCCGGTAGTAAAAGCTAGCACACCGGCAGCACCCGAAGCCAGTGCAAGGAGTACGTCTGAAATCCCGGCCTGGGTTCGTGATGCAACTTCCGGAATTGCAGGATCTACATTAAAAAAGTATCCCATTCCGATAGAAAACAAAATCACAATTGAAAATCCAATAGAAATGGCTTTAAGTGCATCATTTCTTAATCTACTATCTCCAAGTGTGGTGGATAAAGCTAAAGCAACATTAGGGCCTAGAAATGGAGCTATAACCATAGCACCTATGATAATGGCTACGTTATCCTTCATCAAGCCGATGGCAGCAACAATTGTAGAAAGAAAGACAAGTATCAGGTAAATATTTGATGTTTTTGTACTCCCTACTATATCATCATATAATTCTTCCCGGCTGATCCTGAAGGACTTATTCTTTGTCTTTTCCTCGGATTCCGGAAGTGATTTTTCTTCCTCCTTTATTCTTGGTATTGATGCTTCGACAGGAAAAACGATCAACTTAAAACCCTCAACGTGCCCGAAGCTCTTCTCAAAACTATCCATTAGCTCCTCGGTCTGACTTGAGTCATTAAGTACATTAACTACAAAAAATGACTCATCGGATTCTTCCTGCCAATGATAAATCCCTTCCTCGGATTTCAATAAATCCAAAGCATTTGCTTTCTTGTCGTCAGGAATGATAATCTTTGTAAGTCGTTGTGG
>CBDUCT010000248.1:0-5942 GCA_965365715.1 uncultured Cyclobacteriaceae bacterium
CATTGTTTTACGTCCTGTTCTATTTTGTCGGCCTGGTAGTGGGAAGGATTTACAGATATTTGACGGTGGTGGAACGGGTCGAGGAGACCAATGAATTGGTGCTTAAGACCAATAGATGGGATCTGGTTTTAACTATTTTGCTCATTCTATTTCGTTTCGTGTACGGAATATCCTTTCTGGAATCCATGCATATCGTGTGGGCTTCTGATGCACTCTACCTATTCTTTATCGGAGTTTATCGATCCAAGTGGAAGGGGATGGTGAGACAAATCGATGAGATTGCTTATCAATGGATTGCCAAACCCGATAAAAACTAAGTTAGCTACATTTTATCGAAAATGATTAATACAATAAAGCATGAGTACAATAAAACAAATTGAAACATCAGAATGGAGTATCGACATTTCTACGACTATTATATTTATTCACTTAACTAAATAATTAATCACTTAACTTAAACAAAATTTATCATGAAAGAAGCATTGAAGTATTGGTGGCTGGTCCTTATCAAAGGGATCATCCTGGTTGTTTTATCCTTTTTTATTTTTGGTCATCCGGTGAGCGCCCTGGTGGGCTTGGCCTTGTACATAGGGATCTCTCTGATGGTGACAGGTGTATTGCTGATCGTCACTTCATTATCCAATAGACAAGCCGATGATCAGTGGGGTTGGAAGTTAACTGAAGGCATCATGGATGTCGTATTTGCCTTTATTCTCCTTTCCAATCCAGCGATCACAGCGACAGTCTTTCCTTTTGTAGTAGGTTTCTGGATGATCTTTTACGGCATCATGCTGTTCACTGGTTCGTTTGGCAATAAGAAAGCAGGGGATAAAAACTGGTGGGTTAATTTGATTGGAGGGATCCTGAATGTATTTGTTGGCTACATCATCATGAATGATGTAATAGCCGGAGCATTTGCCATTACCTTCTGGATCGGATTTGGTGTATTGATCTTTGGATTAGTCAATATTTCGGCAGCATTAAGAATGAAAAGTCTTATGAAGTAGTGTGGTACGCTTGGGTTCGATAAGTAAAATCTTAAAACTGAGTCCCATAACAATATAGATCACTTTAGTAAATACTGATTTGAGGTTATAGCAAGTACTATACTGGTTGGTGTTCTATTGGTTTTACTTTGCATCATGGTGCATAGGCAGGCGGTGAATTTATCTGGGGTAATCGATGTAACAAGGATAGAACAACTGGAGATGCGTTGCACTTCAATTTGCTGTTCTACTATGATTTCTAATGGTCAAAACACCGCATATGTTAAATAAAGTGTTTAAAACTATACATGGAAAATTTATGGAATTATGCCTTAACGGCATTTGTGGGTTTTTTCGCTATTATGAATCCAATAGCGAATACACCCATTTTTTTGAGCCTGGTAGAAGGAGAAGATAGCAGAAGCAAAAAAATCGTTGCCCGAAGGGCCTCTATTACGGCTTTTGTCATTGTCAGCGCCTTTATTGTGGCCGGGAAATACATATTTGAGCTCTTTGGGATCACTATCCCAGCTTTCAAAATTACAGGCGGCATACTGATCTTTTATGTAGGCTTTGAAATGTTGATGTCAAGGAAATCTGACATTCATAATAGCGATCGATTGGAGCATAAAAACGATATTGCTATTTCTCCTTTGGCTATTCCGATTCTTGCAGGACCCGGGACAATCGTGACGGCAATGAATAATGTAACCGATGCAAACTTGATTCATGTGGCAATCTTGGTAGCAGTGTTCGGTATAATGATATTGCTGACTTATCTGGCGTTTTCACTGAGTGACTTGATAGTAGAAAAGATGGGAAATAACATCATTGCTGTCATTGGCAAATTGATGGGGCTGATCATTGCGATTATTGGCACCGGAATGATTGTAGAGGGTATTAAATTAGCATTTTGTTAGTGAAAGTCCACAAACTATGGCATGCAACAGATTTGCAGAGAAAAGCCATGTCTGCTGGTACCAGTAAGGATCTCTGTGAGGCGGACTGGAATTCCCAGATTCCCCTCCATGGAGATTATTACATTGACAAATTGATATCCTCTTTATAATGAAACATTTTCCAATCGCATTGATCTTGTTTTTAACGCTTTTCTCCACCTCCCTCAAAGCCCAGGATGGACACTACTGGTCTGAGAACTATGGCAATAAATCCATGCTTTTGAGTGGTACGGTAAATGCCAGTGTGGAAGATCTCGGTGCCGTTTTTTACAATCCGGGAAGGTTAGGAACGATTGAAAATCCTGCTTTTGCCATAAGTGCCAAAGTCTATGAATGGCGAACCCTGAAAGTAAATGATAACGAGCAGGGTATTGAGTTGAACAACTCAAATTTCGGAGGGGCTCCCAGCCTTGCAGCAGGTACTTTCAAATTGCCCTTTCTCAAAAATCATAAATTTGCCTACTCATTTCTAACCAGACAACGCACAAAATTGGATTATTTTACCAGGATTGAAAGGGAAGGTGACCTTATTGAGGGATTGCCGGGCGAACAGGATATATTTAATGGCACACTCGATGCCAAAACCGATTTCAGGGAAGAATGGATTGGTTTGACATGGGCGCCGCCCAGCTCAAAGAAGTTTGGTATTGGCGTATCTACATTTATTTCAACAATAAACAAAGGGAATTTAATTTCTGTAGATATGAATGCGCTCAACGAATTCAATCAGGCAGCATATTATTCAGTGAACCGGAAGTACAATTATAATTCCTATGGTTTACTCTGGAAATTAGGGGGAGTAATGGATCTCAATAAGATTAGATTTGGCCTGACTGTTACCACTCCCCGAGTAAACATTTATGGAGGTGGCTCAACGTTAATTGAAGACCATCTTGTGGGGGTAGATACAACTGGAAATGGGTCCACCAATGATGGTTTTATTTTCAATATTCAGGAAAATCTTAATGTAGAGTACAGATCTCCATGGGCAATAGGTTTTGGAATAGGGATTCCTTTCAGTAAAGGTGTCATACATATAAGCGGAGAATGGTATGATCAGATACCAAAGTATGATATTTTAAAAATAGAGCCATTTATGGGTCAGAGTACCGGTGATACAATCCAGTTTACCCTGGAAGAGCGTCTTGAATCTGTCATAAACTATGGTATTGGTATAGAATGGCACTTTAGTGAAAAGTTATCGGCTTATGCGAGTTTTGCTACTAATTATTCCGCAGTGCCCGATACTATTAACCGTCTGACTGATTTTAGAGAATCAACTAACAACTCAATATTTCAGGCAGATTTTTTTCAATTTGGCGGAGGATTCGCCATCAATACAAAAGCAATAGAAATCACCATTGGAGCAACTTACATGGGGGCATCGAATACATTTACAAACGAAATAGACTTTCCTGAAGAAGGGGATGATGATGTGGAAGGATCATCATTGTCCAGACTTACATTTAGTCAATGGAGGTTCATCCTGGGATTTTCTTTCCCTTTTGCGAATAAAGTGGCGAAAAATCTTGATGGGGATTAAAAAAAGAAGGTGATTCCCAAATGAATAAATCAACGTGAGCAAAGAAAACTCCTGAATTTGAAAACTGGATATCTCGGGATGACTTTGGAACTTGCAGATTGTTCATGTCAAACTAAAACTTATAGTTTTATAAAAGAAGCAATGAAATATTGTTGGCTGGTCCAGATAAAAGGGATCCCCCTGATGGTAATGTCCTTTTTATTTTCGGACTGGTAAAAATATACATCGCATTCCGGGTGAAACGGCTTGCCAATTGATTTTATAAGGTGAACAGTTTATCAAGTATAGAGATGTTCTGTTATAAAACATATACACGGATTAAATTCAATTTTGCCTTTCCGTGTTGAATGGGAAGTAGAGTATTTTTGTGATCTTCTCTGCCCTGGCAATTATATCCTAAGTGATTAAATAATAATTCGATAGATTTGAGAATAGTATGACAGATTTAATAAAAAAAGAATAATTTATTTAAAGTAATTGATGTATGGTAGATATTATTCCTTTGAGTTTATTATTGGTTTTGCTTAGCATCATTATTCATAGTGCAGCAACCATGCTCACGTATCAAATGATCTTTAAGACCCGCAGTCTCAATTCCAGGCTCGGAAGAGTCCTGTATATTGACCTGATTGTAATTGTAATAATGACAGCAACTATCGCAGAGGGAATGCTATGGGCACTGTCGTATTCTTCAATTGGAGCCTTTAAAACGTTCGAGGAAGCATTTTATTTCTCCTTAGTTACCTACACCACACTTGGTTATGGAGATCTTGTACTGCACGATTCACACAGATTGATGGGTGCAATAGAGGCGGCAAATGGAGTAATCATGCTTGGGTGGTCTACGGCTATAGTAGTTTTTGCTATTCAGAAAGTCTATTTTAAATCAGAACTAAATTAAATGTAAACAATTCCTGATTCCAAAAATGATGATGTTGATTTTGCCAGATATATTAAAACCAAGCGATCGAAGTGTAACAAGCTTTTAAGATAACATCCCCCCAACGGGATCAACAATGATAATCCCAAGGAATGATTGATCCGAGGAATAAGGAACAATCCAAAACAATAGAAACAGGCTTTTTTGGTGATGGTTTTCCTTTACAGGGATCGCTCAACTGTAGCGTACGCGAAGGTTGAGCAATCCACCCCTATTTAAAAATTTATCTGGGTTCTAAAATAAAACCCAGATAATTTCAAGATCTTCAGTTAAATGTAATTAAGCATAGCCTGAGTTCTAATTCAGAACCCAGACCTTAGAAGGGATTATTTAATACGATTAACAAGGTTATTTTGATGCCTAAAAATTGAAATTCACCCCTATCCCCGGCCCCCTGAAATTGTACTCGATCGTCGTATTGATATCCTCAAATGGAAAATTCACTCGAATATCAAACTCCTGGTAGTTTAAATTAATCCCCAACCATTCTGTTGGTTTGAACACCAGACGGGCACTGAAATCAAAAAGTGAGCCATCGAAATCTTCTAGTTTCAGGGAAAAGAACCCGATCGTGCCTTCAATGAACAGCCATTTTTTGAGCCTGAACATAGCCAACAATCCAAAATTGGGCAAAGGCACGGCATAATCCAGTTTAGCTTTGATATTTCCTATATCTGATTCAACTCCCGTTTCAAGCCAAATCAGGTAAATATTGAAATATGCTCCAAGAAACGCATTGGGATCCTGTTTAATTGAAAGCAAATATCCGGCGCTGATGACCTGGGTATTAAAATAGGCCGTGCTTGATGTCCCAGCTGGGATCGTATCCTCCAGAAAGATAAAATCCTCTTCCGTAACCTTGTTTTCCCGTCGGTTTATCCCATAATAACGAGCATACAATCCGCTGGCTGGAGTAAACCGGTGCATAAAAGTTCCGGTAAAAAAAGTCCTTCGCCCGGGTAATCCCAGATTATCCTCCAGACCAATTTTTGCCGTAAGAAATCCATCGATGAGTTCAAATGCAGCTTCAGTATACAGTCTGGCATATACAGTTTCAAGATTGAGAAAATAACGCCGTTGTGTTTTTTTGAAATCCTCCCGTTTTATTTTTTTCCTCTGCTTGTGCGACAGCGAATCTTCGATCAAATGATCCTGGCAGAATATTATCGAAGGAAAAATCAGGATAAAAAAGCAAAAACAAGTCACCAATTTTTTTCTACGCATCAATTTCTTATTCAATATCAAAACGTAATCTAAAAATAATTGCTGATTTTGAAAATGATTAGTGTTTATAAATTATTTGTTCTTATTGAACCTAATAATTCTGGTTTCGCTGACGATGATTTGCAGAAACATATTGAAAAGGCAGAGAGAACAGATTTACAGGTTATTGGGGAAACAGATGCAACCTGAACGATGGAATAATTGCATGGAAATCTATAAATCTTTAAATTCAAAGGCCACAATTAAGACCTATAAGGATATTGGGCACAAACATCCGGAAGAAATCAAGA
>CBDUCT010000249.1:0-5939 GCA_965365715.1 uncultured Cyclobacteriaceae bacterium
TTGGACTTACTTATGCCGCTCCGGGAGAGGGAAGTTATTTTATCATTAATAAGAACATTATCGAATTCTTTGCCATTGCCATTAATTTATATTTTCCCAACAGCAGGATAGTTGGATTGGATCGATTTATTTATCTGGCAAAAAACAAAAAATAGGGTATCAATATGGAAGATGCAAAAAACAATAAACAAACAGAAGATCAAGATTCCGGATTATCAAGAAGAGATATTATCAAGGGGCTAGCAACAATACCCCTTGTTGGTGGTGCCATATATGGAGCCTATAGAAAGCGTAAATATGAGCGTCAACTTAAATCTAACCTGCTATCCGGGATAGGTATTGATGTTGATCCGGGAACAGCAAGCCCTCAAACTGCCACAGAAAGGGGGCAGCAGATCCGCCTTGGCATCATTGGATTTGGTATCCGGGGTGAGCAGTTGGTTCGGGCCTCAGGATTTGCTACAGATGCCTGGATGGAAATTCAGCAGGAACGTGCAAGGACCGGAAACGACATCGCGTTAAAAACTTTTCTGGAACAGGATGATCTGAACATTGTTTACAATGGTGTTTGTGATATTTTTGACGTCGAATCTGAATCAGCCTTAAAAACAGTAAGTGTAAACAGGCACAAGGCAAAAAAATACCATAATTGGGAGGAGTTAGTTCATGCTGATGATATAGATGCTGTTATTATTGCCACCCCCGATCATTGGCATGCCCCGATGGCCATTGAAGCAGCTAAAGCTGGTAAGCATGTGTATGTGGAAAAACCACTAACCCATAAAGTTCAGGAGACATACGACCTTTATGATATTGTCAGGAAATCAGGCATCACATTACAATTGGGGCATCAGTTCAGGCAGACGGAAAGTTACGGCAAGGCAAGCGAGCTGATACGCAAAAATGTATTGGGACCTATTACCATGGTTCAGACAAACACCAATAGAAACTCCCCGAACGGGGCATGGCAATATCCGATCCATGAAAAGGCCAGTCCGCAAACCATCGATTGGGAATTATTCCTTGGAAATGCACCTAAAGTGCCCTTTAATAAGGACCATTTCTTCAGGTGGAGAAAGTACTGGGCTTATGGAACCGGATTGAGTGGTGACCTGCTTACCCACGATTACGATGCCATAAACCAGATCCTTAATCTGGGCATTCCAAAATATGTGACAGCATCGGGAGGTATATATTTTTTCAAGGATGGCAGGGAGGTACCGGATGTATTCAATGTCCTTTTTGAATATCCTGAGAAGGATATGACCTTTCAATACAGTGCATCACTGGCCAATGAATATAGCAGGCCCAATATAATCATGGGGCATGACGCTACTATGGAAGTGGGCAATACCATTACGGTTTATGCTGACAGAAGATCGACGAGGTATGCTGACCGCATTAAGGACGGCACCATTGATCTTGAACTTCCGATAGTATCCTATACTTCCGGATCAGAGGGTTTGGATGCCATTACCTCAGCCACGGAGAGGTACTTTGCCAGTAAAGGATTGCTTTATACCTTTATCAATGGGAAAAGAATTGATGTGACTCATCTGCATATAGCCGATTGGCTGGATAGTATACGAGCCGGAAAACAACCGAAATGTAATATAGATTATGGTTTTGAGGAGGCCATAGCAGCACATATGGGTACCCTGGCGCTAAAACTGGGCCGCAGAATCGAATGGGATCATTCCAGTAACTTCTTTGCCAATGTTTCCCAGGAAGAGATCATGCAGGTATTCCGGGGTTAGTATTAATACGAGTTAGCAGAAATTATTAAATAAGAGAATCGAAGAAAAAATAATAGGAGCATCATTCAGCTAAAATTTCCTCCATCAGGATATTGAATTCTTTCACAAAGGTATCATAATAGGCCCCTGTTCCCGGTCCGCTGAATCCGGTATGTATATCTCTGACTTTCTTCGATCTGTCAATAACGATCATGGTTGGGAATGAAATGCTGCCTTCCAGCATCGGTAAAGCCTTCCTGGTATAGGTTTTGTCAGACTTTCCGCCGAAAAGAAAATCGTATTGAACGTTGAACCTTTTCTTTAGTTTCTCAATCCTTGTCCTGGCATAATTAAGATCGTCTTTTCTTTCAAATGCAATAGCAATGATCTCAACGCCCTGTGATTTATTTTCGAGATACCACTCGGATAAAAATTTTGTTTCATCCATGCAGTTTGGACACCAGCTTCCAAAGATCTGAATAATGATTACCTTGTTTTGATATTTGGGGTCCTGCAGGGAAACGGTATTCCCGTTCATGTCAGGCAGCGAAAAATCCACCATTTCATATCCGTCTTTAAGATAGGTCAGTGAATGTGCATCTGCCAGTTTGATCTCATCATTTCGAACGGCGCTCCAGGTGTCATGTCTTGTTTTACCTGAAAAGAAGTCTCCGTTCATCTGATCGCCCTCTATAGTGGCTGTAAATAAATAGGCATGTTCCCCGTCAAAGGTGCTCATATATAACTGATTGCCATCGACCTGTCCAACCAGGAACCGGTAATCGCCAGAAGGACGAAGAAAGGTCCCTGTAACATTGGAACCGTTCTGATAGAATTCCCCAACCGCCAGCTTTTTCCCGGAACTGTTTTCAAAGTATACTTCCCACCGGCCCTGAATATTTACCATGACTTCTCCGGGTTGATCAATAAACCGGAAGGTTTCCCCGTGCTGTGCCGTAAATGGAATGAGATAATCCTCGGCATAGTTTTTCCTCCAGTACCCGGTCATTTCATGATCATTGAAGGATGCGACCAGGTCAGCATCAAAAATATGCATGGGTATGAATATGGAATCATCCCGGATCTGTACATCATCAATGGTTATCTTTTCTTCACCATTGATCAGGCTTACCAGAATTTGATCCATATCATTTTTTTCCAGGCTGAAATTAAACGGAAGTTCCTGTCCCTGCGTGTGAATAATACCACGCCACTGCCCTGTTGAAGGGCTGTTGATAACTTCCGTATCCCTTTTAGATTGGCAGGAAAATATGAGCAGGATCAAAATGACGAAAATAAGAAACTTGTTTATCATTTATCAAGTATTTTTCTATACAAATATATCCATATGTCTTCGGACTGCAGGCTTTATTTTTAGGATTATAAATCACCCCTGAATCCATTTTCACTTAAATCAATCACCCACAATCTCCCACCCGATTTCAAACCAATTAAAAAGCCCAAATTCTATAGATTTTCAGGATGTATAAATCGATTAAACGAAAGAAATTTTAAAAGGTTATTCGATAAGTACAATGTTTTACCCCTATAGTGCAATTAAAACGACTTTTTACCTCAAAATTTTTATATAGAAATAGTATTTATATTCATTTTTTTATATTTTTTGGGCAAAGTGGGACAAAGTGGCATAAAGTGGTTGGTTTTGCCATTTGTTTTTCTATATTTGTAGGTGTTCAGAACGAATACACTGACTGATGACATTTTTTACGAGCGAATATGAATGTAAACTGGATGCAAAAGGAAGGCTTGTACTTCCTGCCCGCATCAAAAATGGCTTGCCCGAAACCTCTGGTAATGAGCTGGTTGTTGGCCTGGGTTTCGAAAAATGTCTGATGGTATATCCAATACTTGAATTCAAAAAGTTATATGCCAAGGTAGCCGGTCTGAGTGAGTTCAATCCGGACTACAGGAAGTTACAGAGAAATTTTTTCAGGGGTAATACTGTAGTGGAACTGGATAGCTCAGGTCGTTTTTTAATACCTAAGCAAATGCTGAATTATGCCCAACTGGAAAAGCAGGTAGTAGTGGTTGGCATGGGCAATAAAGTGGAACTATGGAATCCTGAACTGTATAAGGAGCAACTGTATGATAATCAGAACGAGTTTTCGGATCACGTACAGAAGTACCTTGATATTTAATTTCCATGAAGGATTACCATGTTCCAGTAATGTTGAGTGAATGTATAGAAGGCTTGAACATTAAATCTGACGGGATTTATGTTGATGCAACCTTCGGTGGAGGAGGACATAGCCGGGAGGTGATCAAAAAATTAACTGCGGGCAGGTTATTTGGAGTCGACCAGGATGAGGAAGCAAGAAAAAACGCAGAAAAGTTAGACACAGAGAAATTTACATTCATTGATTCGAATTTCAGATACCTGAAAAGGTTTCTGAGGATGGAAGGGGTTGAGAAGTTGGATGGTCTCTTGGCTGACCTTGGTGTTTCATCGCACCAGATCGATGTACCGGAACGGGGGTTTTCTACAAGATATGATGCGATGCTTGATATGAGGATGAACAGAAGCCAGGACTTAACAGCGGAAAAGATAATAAATACATATCCAGGACGGGACCTTCAACTTGTTCTGGGGAACTATGGTGAAATAAGAAACGCCAGAACTTTGGCAGATAATATAATAAGGGCGCGAATTGAGGCTCCTGTTCGGACAACAGGTGAATTGGTAAATATTCTTCAAAAGTTTGTGCCAGCGAACAAGCGAAATAAATATTATGCTCAGGTTTTTCAGGCGTTGCGTATAGAGGTAAATGATGAGCTGGGAGCACTTAAAGATCTACTGAATCAATCAGCGGATTTGTTGAAAAGTGGAGGACGTCTCGTAATAATGGCCTACCATTCCCTGGAGGACAGATTAATTAAAAACTTCATTAATACCGGAAGTTTTGAGGGAAGAGAGGTTAAAGATTTTTACGGGAATTCTTTAAAGCCATTTAGAGCAATTACCAGGAAACCTGTAATGGCTTCAGATGATGAAGTCAGGAAAAACAACAGGGCAAGAAGTGCGAGGTTAAGAATAGCAGAAAAAATCTGAATTATGGCAAGCAATACGTATAAAGTCAATAAAGGCAGTATTTCAGGAAAAGGAAGCGTATTCACCTGGATAAGCAATGTTTTTAACCTTGACCGCTTGCTGAAAGAGGGGATACCCTTAAAATATATCCCCCAGATCCTGTTTATCACGTTTATAACCATTTTCTACATAGGCAATAACCATTTCTCAGAGAAAACAACCCGGGAAATTGAAAAACTTGAAATTGAAGTAGAGGAACTCCGGGCTGATTACACCTCTCTGAAAGCTGATTATATGTTTTCAAGTAAGCAATCAGAAGTTGCCAGGAAAGTAAATAAAATGGGTCTTGTTGAAAACGAAACACCTCCGGTAAAAATAATTGTATCCGAAAGTGAATATTAGAAAATCCATATTGCTCCGTGTCCGGGTTGCGTTCCTGGCCTTTCTCATATTCGGCCTGGCCATTGCATACCGTATTCTTGATCTTCAGGTTATTGAAGGAGAGCAGTGGAAAAGTCTCGCAGATGAGATCGGTTTGCAATACAGGACCATAAAAGCCACAAGGGGGAATATTTACTCTGATAATGGCAGCTTGCTGCTTACCTCTTTACCATTTTATAAGGTTGCCCTGGATCCCAGCGTGTCTGAAGAATCTGTCTTCAAAAAAGACATCGATTCCCTGAGCTTTCGACTAAGCAAGTTTTTCAAAGATAAAAGAGCCTCGGATTATAAACGTATGATAGAGGCTGCCAGATTGAAAGGACGGGAATATATTGTGATCAATTCTGAAGAGATCACCTATCAGGAAAAAAAGGAAATGGCCACCTGGCCTTTATTCCGTTACGGGAGAATGAAAGGGGGCGTGATCTTTGAAAAAGTAGACAAAAGATTTCACCCTTTCTCTTATCTGGGATACAGGACCATTGGATATGTGAACCAGAGCAATGAAGGGGCAGGTCTTGAATACAGTTTCAATCAATACCTAGGAGGAAGTGACGGAGAGGCCTTATTTAGAAAAGTGGCAGGCGGAAGATGGCGTCAGGTATACGATGGAACGGAGATCAGGCCGGATAATGGTCTTGATATATTGACAACCATAGATGTCAATTTACAGGATGTTTCCCAGGATGCATTGCTGGGTGCACTTAAGGAAC
>CBDUCT010000250.1:0-5926 GCA_965365715.1 uncultured Cyclobacteriaceae bacterium
GCGGGTGCATGTGGTCATACCTATGGTCACAGCAGTGTCTGGCAGATGTATGATGAGGGAAGAGATCCTATAATCGCGGCTGTGATGCCATGGCATGATGCCCTGGACCACCCTGGTGCATTTCAGATGAAACATGTACGGACCTTGTTTGAGGCCAGGTCATTTTCAAAGCTCATTCCAAATCAATCCATGATCAAGAATGGCCCTACGACGGGAGGGGCCAAGATAAGAGCGGCTGTCGCGGATAATGGGACTTTTGCCATTGTGTATTCTCCAAGGGGTGAATCTTTTACTATTGATAAAAGTGTTGTTGAGGCCAGGAATATCAAAGAGATATGGTATGATCCAAGATATGGGGTTTCCTATCATACTCATACAGGAGATACAGACGGACTGCAAACCTATACCCCTCCGACATCGGGGCGCGGGCAGGATTGGATCCTGATCATTGAAAATGCAGGATTGAACATGCCCTTACCGGGCTTCCATTGATCTGAAGTGTCTCCGGCACATAAGTTAATCTCCTGCGTAGATAAATCGTATAGGAGATACTTCAACAATTTCGATTGTCTGATATTTTAAAAAAATCTATGGCGGAACCAAGAATCATCCAACACAAAGCATTAAAAATACTGGGCATGAAAATAAGTACCAAGCTGGCAGAAAATAGAACCAGGGAGTTGTGGCGTAATTTCAAGCCCAGAGTTAAGGAAATAAAGCATAGAGCTGATAAAGATTACTATTCTGTCCAGGAATACCCGAAAGATATCCAAATGGATAAGTTCACTCCTCATACTCAATTTACAAAGTGGGCAGCAGTGCGGGTCCTTGATTTTGATGATATCCCTCCTGGTATGGATCAATTGATTATTCCTACTGGCTTATATGCCTTATTCATCCATAAAGGACCAGTTCACACTTTTTATAAAACCTCCCAATACATATTTGGGCAATGGTTGCCTGGTTCAGATTTTGTTTTAGACCAACGACCTCAATTCGAGATAATGACAGATAAATATTTAGGTCCGGACCATCCGGATTCGGAAGAGGAAGTATGGATACCAATCAGACCCGAACTATAAAGCGGATGTAAAAGGAAAGATTTTAGCTCCAAAATCACTAAGGATCTTTGATAATTCCTCATTGGGATTACCATATACTTCAAGAGATATTTCACCAATTTCCAACAATTTCTGCAGAAGATCCCCGGTATTGGCTGCATGTTCAAGTACCGCAGCAGAGTCAGCATAATCTTCCAGAACAGCACATTCCATGGCATCCTCGTTTATATACCAGTCGTACATTAAGGTTCCCTTTTCCTTCTCTTTAACTATTGAGATAAATTGTTCCTTTAATTGCTTAAATGTTTCGAGTTGACCCTCATTAATCTTGAATAGTGCTCTGACTTTAATTAATTTCATAGGTTGTTAAAATTTTGTTTAGTCACAATATATATGAAAAATCTTATAGTAAACAATATACTATTCAAAAATCCTGGAATAACATAAAAGTGACTCTATAGTGTAAATTGTTGGGATCAGTTGAAAACTGGGAATTAAAAAGATAAGATTATACCTGAGATGCACAAATACCATTATCCTATCCTGTACCATATAATAAATGATAATATTGCCGTTTTTGCAGCTACCTGAAAATCTGATTCGGCAATTTCGGGGAGGATCGTCCGCTCCAGTCCCACCATCCCCCCGACAAATCCATTGATGACAACAAGAAGGGCGAACTGTTTCCAGTTTTGTTTTAAACCTAATTTCACATTCGTGCTTTTCGGCATGGGTGTATGATATGAATTTCTATCTGGCATTCCCAAGTTAAAAGCATTCAAGATTTTCACGATAGATTTCCCCCTGAATGCACAGCTCCTTGTATTTTTTATTCATGTTCCTGACAGGCAAATACATATGAAATTTATCAAAGATTAATATATCCCTGGGTAATATAACAAAACAAGGAAATAAGATACCTCAATTCAAGAGACTGGATCGAGAACATGACTGCCTAAGATTATAATAAGAAGAAATGGTCGATCTATAATAATTTGAAAGACTTAGCGCTCCTTCAAAATCCCACCGATATAGAGGAAGATAAACTCAATATCAGTGAACTTGATAACAAGGCATTATTTCAGAAAATGCTTGCCGAAATATGAGATATTACGCTCGATCCCATTTCTTTCCGGCATTTTAATATTCAATAGCTTCCTGGTTTCTTTATTTGAATTATAATATAAAATCACGATATTCCCAGAGCTAATATAAATATTTTTGGTAGAACTTCTTTACGAATGAATGCGAGTAAACTATTGCTATCCTCAGGCATCCTCACAATGATCGCTCTTCTTTTTCCATCATGCAATTCACCCGGGAATAAAAAAGATTTTTCCAGTTCTGAAAAGCCAAATATAATATGGATTGTGGCCGAGAATATTAAACTCGACCTGGCTTGCTATGGTGCTGAAAATGTTCATACGCCAAATATCGACCAGCTCGCTGAACATGGCATGAGGTATACACACGTGTTCGCGACTTCCCCGGTATGTGCTCCGAGTCGGTCAGCTTTCATGACCGGCATGTACCAGACGACGACCGATACACATAATATGAGATCACACAGGGAAGATGATTACCGGTTGCCGGAAGGTGTGCGTCCTATTACACACAGGCTTAATGATGCGGGGTATTATACGGCTAATATAAGTACAATAGGAGACTCCATTGTGGGGACTGGTAAGCTTGATCTCAATTTTGTTAATGAGGGGCCTTTATATGATACCCAGGATTGGGATGAATTATCCGTAAACCAGCCTTTTTTTGCTATGATCAATACCCCGGAGGTAGAATATGATATTTATGACCGGAAAACCGCTGAAAAAGACCGTGTAAAATGGGTTGGCGAGGACACCCACCCTCAAATCGCCACACCTGAAAACGTCATTCCCCCACCCTACTATCCGGACCATAAAATAGTCCGGGAAGAATGGGCAAGGTATTTGAATTCAATCTCAGGGATGGATCAACGTATTGGATGGATAATACGGAAATTGAAAGAGGAAGGATTGTTTGATAATACTGTCATCATGTTCTTTGGGGACAATGGACGGCTGGAAGCGCGTGGCATACACTGGTTATGGGATACGGGGATCCACGTTCCCCTGATTATTTCCTGGCCTTCAGAATACGACCCACCAAATGGCTACAAACCAGGTGCAGAAAATGATGACCTTCTTAGTTTACTGGATATCACAGCAACCACACTTTCCATTGCAGGGATTGAGAAACCTGAAGGAATGCAAAGCAGAATATTTTTAGGCATAGACAGAGACGAGCCGAGGAAATATGCCTTCAGTGCAAGGGACCGTATTGATGAAACAGTAGACTGGGTCAGGTCAGTGCGAGGCACTAAATATCATTATATCAGAAATTTTATACCGGACAGGGGATTTCCTTCTCTGAACCGGTATAAGGAAAAATGCTTCATGGTCAAACCACTGATGCGGGAATTATACGAACAGGGGAAATTGTCAGGCCCCCCGGCAGATCTTATGCAAACGCCTCCTGCCGAAATGCTCTATGACACAGAAAATGACCCCCATGAAATCCAAAACCTGGTCAATTCTGAATTACCTGAACATCAAAGGGTTCTGGAGGAAATGCGAAAGGCCCTGGATAACTGGATACTGGATACGGGTGACCTTGGCGGTCAGTTTGAACCGGATTCCCTTGTGGCAACATTCGAAATAGAAATGGATGAATGGTTTGGAACACCAGCTTGGTTTACATCAAAATGAAAAGTTTACTGGTTTATTTGTGGATTGTATTTTTGATGGGGTGTTTGGGAAAAGACCCCCTTGCGATTGAAATATCTGACATTCAGTCAAACATCCTCCGAGAGCATACAACACAATTCCCTGATAACACACAACTTTCGATCGCTCTTATTGAAGAATCTCATGCTAATTTCTTCGGTATAATTGTGAAGGATGATGGCCTGGCTTATGTTGATAACAAAGATTCAGTTTTTGAAATAGGATCACTGACTAAATTATTCACTTCAGCTATGCTCGCGAGTCTTCTGAAAGATGGTAAGGTCCAACTGGATGAAGAAATAGATTCCTATTTACCGTTTCATTTACGGAAAACTGAAGGGGAAAACCGTTCCATAACCTTCAGGACCCTGGCCAACCATACGTCAGGGTTACCCAGAATGCCCGATAATTATGCTTATTATCCCGAATCCCTTCACGACGCAAGAGCTTACAGCCTGGAAAGATTACAGGAATACCTGGAATCCGATCTAGAATTGATCAGCGATCCCGGGGAAGATTATATCTATTCGAACTTGGGGTATGGTATCCTCGGATACCTGGTCACAGACTTGTTCAACAGAGACTATGAGAGGCTTCTGCAAAAGCTTATTTCCAAACCCTACAATTTAAAGAATACAAGCTCCGATATTAATCAGATCAGGAATTTGCTTGTATCCGGAAAAGATCCTAGCGGTAAGGATATAGATAATTATGATTATGGGATACTATGCCCATCTGGGGGGGCTTTTTCAAACATAACAGATTTAACAGAGTTTATCCAGGCAAATTTTAATGCTGATGAGGTATTGTCCCTTCAAAGGGAAGAGACTTATGGATGGGGTAATTTTGGCGTTGCCTTGGGGTGGCACATTCTAAAAATAGGCGGTAGCAACTGTGAATGGTATTTCCATAGCGGGGGTATGGAAGGTTACAGATCATCTGTTTATATGGATGCCAGGTCGGAAAGAGCGGTAATTGTATTATCTAATGTATCAACTTTTCATCCGAACAGTAATAATATAGATCAATTGGCGTATGATCTCCTTAAAAATGAGTACCTCAAAGATCGAAACAGGGATTATTGTATTGCACCATTTTTAGAAATGGCCATTGGAAAGGGATGGGGTGCCCATAAGCGGGACAGTATTGGATCAATAGGATTCCCAGAAAATTCTTTGTACGGTGTTTGGACTCACGTAAAAAGAAAACATCGTGTAACCAGAACTTTTTTTCCCGGCAATAAAGTCCAGACAAATTTTCAGGATGACAGCGAAATAGATGTTTGGGGTTATTATGAGGTCAACGAGGATACGATCATATTTACTGATATAGGCGGTGCAGCCTGTGTCCCGGAAGGCACCTATACGTTTAAAATCCAGAATGATACCCTGAGATTTCAGGTAATTCAGGATAATTGCGAAGGGCGTAAAATATCCTTATTGAATGATTGGGTAAGGCGGGTAAATAGCTTAAACGATAGGGCACCTGCAATAAGTTTCAATGCCAAATAAACCTGAACTTTTAAATTTTCTATAAAAAACGATGTGTTTTTGTAGTTTTTCCTGAGTTTACACGACAAACATATTGAAAGTTGTCATAAAAGATGAAATGTGATAAAAATACATTTGCTGAGATACTGGATAAACACAAAGGGATCATCCGAAAGGTATCAATGCTCTATACCCATACCAGAGAAGACCAGGAAGATCTGTTCCAGGAAATATGCTTTCAAATTTGTAAATCATACAATACATTCAAAGATAAAGCCCAATTCTCAACCTGGCTGTACAGGGTGGCTCTGAATACCGCTATCAGCCAGGTGAGAAAAAACAAGCAAAAAACAGCTTCAGAAACCTTTTATGAAAATATCCATTATGCTTCCGTAAGAAAAGAGGATGGGGAAGGTCAGGTTCAACAATTGTTCAAGGCAATATCAATCCTGAATAAAATTGACAAAGCCCTTATTTTACTTTGGCTGGAAGAAAAGAACTATGAGGAGATTGCTGATATATTAGGCATCAGTAAATCAAATGTCAGTGTAAAACTGGTAAGAATTAAACGTAACCTGTCAGAAACAATAAATGGTTTAAAGCAATGAAAGAC
>CBDUCT010000251.1:0-5921 GCA_965365715.1 uncultured Cyclobacteriaceae bacterium
CTTCCTTATATTCGCTTCAATCATTTCTTCCTTCTCACTGAGAACACCGGAACCCGTACCCTGCCACAACAATTTATCTGTTCTGGTATCCATTACATCAATGATTATGATTGTGGTTTTCTTTGAGATATCATCATACATTCTTGAATCCCTGCTCCATGAATAGGGATAATATCCACCATAATAGTACCTGTTGTAATAGTCGTTATAACCATAATAGGGTTCTCTATCCTCAATCTCATGGGTAGTACCTCCCTGTATCTTTATGATAAGGTCCGCTTCCTGTTTACTGGTAAACCCTCTTTTGATCATTTCATCAGCTACAGCATCAAATAATCGCTTTTTATTTATATCACTAAAAGCAAAATTAGCTTCCGGCATATTGGCCGGATTAAAAAATTTGAATGTTTCCAGCCTGCCAAGGTTTCTGGTTGTCAAATTCTCTGAGGATACTTTAAAGGAAGATTTACAAGCTGTTAAGGAAATAAATAATAGAGCCCCGCAATAGAAGATTAACTTTTTCATAATACGATATTCATTCTCCCACAATTCATTCTATAATCCTGATGCAAATATAATACTTTCCAACTCATTTGTTGATTAGGGTGTCTATAATCAAAACGACTATTCAAAATGCATTTATTTAACTGGATCTTATTGATATTCGTCTTGTTCAGCAGTTGTTCCAATGATGTAAATGAACTGACTGATGATGATTCCCCGGAATTAAGGGTATTAAGTGCAGAAGAAAAATCGCTTTCTAATTCCTCAAATACCTTTGTAATAGACCTCTTTAAGGAACTTGAAGAAACTGAGGAGGGCAACCTGTTTTTTTCGCCTTTAAGCATACAGTATGCCCTAAGTATGACCCTGAACGGATCCAAAGATGAAACTTTCAATAATATTAAAAAGGTACTGGCTGTTAGTGATCTAAACGAACATGAAATTAACAATGCTTTCAAATCATTGACTGATTTTCTTTTAAATGTTGATGACAAAGTATTATTGAGCATTGCCAATTCAATCTGGTATGAACAAAAACTTACTGCAACTGAAGCATTCAAGAAAGCGATGCAGATGTATTACAGCGCTGAAATATCCGGCCTGGATTTCAGATCTCCACAATCCGTGAATACCATTAATAACTGGGTGGAAACAAAAACGAACGGCCTGATTGATGAACTGATCAATGAAATACCGGCTGAAGCTGTTATGTATCTTGTAAATGCCATCTATTACAAAGCATTGTGGCGATACCCCTTTGATGAGGCAAATACCCAAAAAGCGCCATTTTATCCTGAAGACAATACGAAGGTTGAGGCTCTAATGATGCATTCAGAGGAGATGCAGGTTAATTATTATCAAAATGAAATATCCCACATAATAGACATCCCATATGGGAATGGTCAATATTCCATGTTGGTTCTTTTACCGGTGGAAGGGAAGAAAACTGAGGATGTTTTGAACATACTGGATAAAAATTCTTTGGAGAATTGGATTAATTCTTTTCAGCCCTTAGAAGCAGAATTATTTATGCCAAAATTTAAAATTGAATATAAGGCCCTGTTGAATGACGCATTGAGTGATATGGGGATGGAAATTGCCTTTACTGAAAGAGCAGATTTTACACGGCTCTTCGAAGAGAATTATGGGTTGATGATCAGTAAGGTAATACACAAAGCAGTGATCGAGGTAAATGAAGAAGGAACAGAAGCGGCGGCGGTAACGGGAGTTGAAGTGTCCTTGACATCATTACCTCCTGAGAAACCAGTGCTTACACTCAACAGGCCTTTTATTTTCTTTATTAAAGAGAAACATACCGGAGCGATATTGTTTGCAGGAAAATTGTCTAATCCGGAATAAGGAACCTGCTTAAATACTCAGTGATCACCCTCACGAGTTTGGGCACAAATCTCATCCTATTTGAGTTTGTGCCTTTTTTTAATCACGGGTGAAGGGGACGAACCTTACCGGGAAGAGGTTTTTAATACTGGTATCACCATTCTTTTTAGTGAGTAGTTGCAGGCTTTGTACACTAAATTTTGGTCCGACAGGAATAACAAGCTTCCCTCCTTCTTTTAATTGATCTATTAATGGCTCAGGGATCTCATCCGGTGCCGCAGTAACGACAATGGCATCAAATGGCGCTTCTTCCGGCCAGCCATGATAGCCATCACCCGTCCTTGTATAGATATTAGAATAATTCAAAGATTCGAATTTTGCTTTTGCTTTATCTGCGAGTTCCGGAATAATTTCAATTGTATAAACGCTCTGAACAATTTCCGCCAGGACAGCTGCCTGATAACCTGATCCTGTACCGATTTCCAATATACGGTCATCAGGTTTGGGTTTAATAACAGAAGTCATAAAGGCTACAATATAAGGTTGAGAAATAGTCTGTCCATTACCTATGGATAGGGGTCTATCCTGGTAAGCATAGGCTTGCATATGTTCCGGAACAAACTCATGACGTGGCACAGTACGCATGGCCTTTAAGGTGGCCCGGTCATATACATTCCGAGCCTCAATCTGATTCTTGACCATATCTGCCCGAAGCCTTCTATAGTCATCCTGACCCTGGTTGATAATGATGGCAAGAATTGTAAATAATACAAAGGTGGTCAGCTTCATCATGAAAATAATTGATTGACAATCAACTATTTAAATTAAAATAAAAAAATATAAATATCCAGAAATAAAAGTGATAATTATTAGGTGGTTATTGCACGAATTGTATGGTTGTTTTCTCTTTTTTTATCAAATGTCCCTCTCCATCGAATTTTAACTCATACACGTCCTTACCCTTTTGAAAAGCGAATTTATATTCCTTCTTTGTTGTTTTCTCTTCCAGTTCCTTATCTATGATTTTCCAATCTTTAAACTCTGTTTCGCGGATGCCATTCCTCACATTATCACAAATTGATTTGGTAAACCGGATATCAACCTTCGACTTCTTCCAATTTCCTTTGGCATCAAATGAGACTTTAAAATAACTACCCCCAAGATGAAACAGCGCCTTATGACCATCCAGCTCATTTTCCAATTTATATGTACCTATATTTGGATACATGATCTTTAAAGATTCCTTGATATGATCCTTAACATCGATACCATTGATATTTTCGGGAGGAAATGCAGCTACTTCTATATCGGAATTTGGATTAAAGCTTCCACAGCCCAGCAAATACATGCTAAAGATAAAGCTTAAGATATATGTCGTATAGCGATAAGGCATTATCACCTGAAATTTATAATAAAAGCTATTATATATGAAATTGAAACGAAAATTATTTCGTAATTGTTTTATTTTAAACGTTATCAACGAATAATTAGTACTAAAGCTGAGATGGCAGTGGTCACGAGCAGAAATACTCTATAGGCTCTTTCAGGAAAAATTTTCACAATATATATCCCCATAAAGGCTCCTATGGCAATAATTGGTAGCAGTACAAGATCAAAAATAAATGTGTCTATATAGATTGTTTCCCAAACCAGTATGTGAAATGGTATTTTGAACAGGTTAATTATCAGGAAAAACCAGGCACCTGTTCCGATATATTCGTTTTTGGGTAATCGCATAGATAAAAGGTATAAAGCCATTATAGCCCCTGCCGCATTTCCCACCATAGTGGCAAATCCTCCCGCGAGTCCCATTACTGCTGGGAATAATACCCCTCCAGGTATCCTTATATCTTTTTTAACATCTCTCCAAACGAGAATTACAACACTAAGCATTACGATAATTCCCATGATATCCTTAAACATGGCATCGTCAATCACATCGCCAACATAGATCCCGACGAATACGCCAATGATCGTCCAGGGTAGTAATTTCAATACAGAATTCCAGGGAGCATGACGGTGAGAAGAACTCACTGCAAAGACATCAGCCATACTTAGCAGTGGCAGAACGATTCCCGTGGACAATTTGCCACCAAAAATTGCCGCCATTATTGGGATAACCGCCATGCCTGCTCCTGAGATACCAGTTTTTGACATCCCTATCAATAAAGCAGATATGACGACCATGGTCCATTGAAATGTATTCAGCTCAAAGGCTAGGAAATCCAGCATAATGCATAAAAATAGATAGTTTTTTAGATTCAATATTAAAAAACCTGTGAAGATTACTCCACAGGTTCTAAATCTTTCAATCTTTTATCCTCTCCTTTTGAGAATGGATCGATAATATTTTTATTCTTTAAGAAAATCCTCCTTTGGCAAATAAGTAATGGGTTCAAGATCATTCTTCAACAACCTGTCATTTATCTTTTGAAGATTTACTGTAGTCAGAACTTCGAACTTCTCTTTCACAGCATCCAGTTTATCATCCAATATTTCAGCCTGGTCTATTTGTGAATCAGAGGGTTTTCCAGGATAAGAACTCACATATCTATATAATTGTGAAATTAATTCACCAATTTCCTCTCCTTCATCAACATAGAAATCACCACTTAGTGATACAAGAGACGAAGCAAGTTTCTCTGTTATTTCTGCAAAGGCCAGCAGTTTTTTACTTTGTTTTTTATCAGTTTGAGCCATTTGCTTAGCTTGTTTAGTCATTTCCTGCAGAACATAATATATGTATGCCAGATCTTCGGTCATATTATATAGTTTCCGGGTATATTCATATTGAATTTTTCGGTCTTCATCGGAGTATGGACTATTTGAGTCATAGGTTAATTCAAACTGTGAATCATAAGTATTTTTACCCTTTATCAATTTAACTTTATATATCCCAGCGGGAAGTGATGGCCCGAACAATGATCCTACAAGTGCCATTCTATTATTTGTCGGGGGAGCTTTCGGTTTCCTTGATCTTATTGGGATCTCAACAATATTTATTCCGGCTGATTTTCCTGCAGGTGTCTCTCGTATGAAGTTTCCTTCAGAATCATATATCTCAAGGTACATCTTGCCGAATGTATGTCTTTTTTTCATGTAATAGACAATCTTTGCCGATTCATCAGGATTTGCTCCAACAAAATTTCCTGCTCCGGAATACCAGGAGGTGCCACTCCCCGGATCTTTCAGCACTGTTGGTTCAGTTTCAAAAAAGTATAGATCATTTTCTGTTATTTCTGGTGTCAGCTGACGAAGTGGAGTAATATCATCCAGAATAATAACACCTCTCCCATGACTCGCCATGACCAGAGCATGATCTCTCGGATGAATTACCATATCTCTAATACCAACTCGAGGCAGATTGTTTTCAAACCTGGACCAGGATATACCCCCGTCAACTGTAACATACAATCCAAATTCTGTCCCCAGAAATATTAGGCTGGGATTCACCAGATCCTCCCGTACCGAGAGACAATATCCCTCAACTTCTTCAGTAGCAATCTGTTGCCATGTCGATCCTAAATCAGTGGTCTTATACAAATAACTATTCATAGCTCCCGACCTGTGACCATCGATGGTAACAGAGGCAAGATTCCGTTCATGATGACTGGCTTCCACATAGGATATCCATGTACCGGCCATAATTCCGGGTATATTGGCTGTGACATTATTCCAGGTAGTCCCACCGTCCTGAGTCACTTGCACATAACCATCGTCGGTTCCTACCCAGATAACCTTTTCGTCTTTCGGTGATTCAGAAATAGTATAAATTGTTGTATTGTTTTCAGCCGTTGAGTTATCAATTGACAATCCACCGGATTTTTTTTGCCTTTGCCTGCTTGGATCATTGGTAGTCAAGTCCGGTGATATTTTGATCCAGGATTCCCCTCGGTCTTCTGTTTTTAGCAAAAACTGGCTACCGAAGTATAACCTTTCCGGGTTATTTGGGCTGATGTTGACCGGAGCATTCCAATTAAAACGAAAATCCGGTTGATCCGCTTCAGGGTAGGGTTTTATACTTTTAGCTTGTCCTGTTTTCTCATTATATCTAATGATCTCACCTCCCTGGTATTCCG
>CBDUCT010000252.1:0-5863 GCA_965365715.1 uncultured Cyclobacteriaceae bacterium
AGGGAGATTATGAATAAATCATTTCAAAAGGCTAAGGATGCTTCCTGAGGAAATTGAAATAAGTCAGAATATATCCGTCAGCATACAGGCATTTTTTAATTCATCAGATTATGATAAGGTGGCGGTCCTTGTTGATGAAAATACGAGATTGCATTGCCTCCCTCTGGTACAAAATGTAATCAAACCCACTGATATTATTGAAATCGAAAGTGGTGAAGAAAAGAAAACGCTGGATACCTGCGTACGGATATGGAAAGAATTAACAGATAACCATTATGAAAGAAAATCCCTGATGGTCAATCTGGGCGGTGGTGTGATTGGTGACATGGGTGGTTTTTGTGCTGCAACGTATAAAAGGGGGATTGACTTTATTAATATTCCAACTACCCTCTTATCCCAGGTCGATGCCAGCGTAGGGGGAAAATTAGGCATAGACTTTCTTGGATTTAAAAACCACATAGGGACATTTGAACTGCCCAGGAAGGTATTTATAGATACGAAATTCCTGAAAACACTACCGGGGAGAGAATTACGATCAGGCTTTGCTGAAGTGATCAAACATTGCCTGATAGCAGATAAGGATTATTGGGAGATCGTATCCAATCTGGATTTTAAAGACCAGAACTGGCCCGACATTGTCAATCACTCAGTGAAAGTTAAGAATGAAGTAGTGGAAGAAGATCCTTTCGAAAAAGGCCGGAGGAAAATCCTGAATTTCGGGCATACCATAGGACATGCCATTGAAAGTTATTTCCTGCCAAAGGATGAGCAGCGGTTATTGCATGGGGAAGCTATAGCTGTCGGGATGATATGTGAAGCGTATCTTTCAGAAAAGTTTTGCACCCTTCCTGAATCATCAGTAAGAAGCATTGAAAATTATATCATTAAAACTTTTGGCCATATCCGCATCTCCAAGGAGGATATTGATGAAATTACAAAACTCTGCCTACAGGATAAGAAGAATGAAAAAGGCATAATTAATTTTTCCCTGCTTGAGGAGATAGGCAATTCCGTTTTCAATGTAGGGATTGAACAAAATGAGATCAGGAATGTATTGCAACAATATGCAAAGCTCTAAATAAAATACATTTCAAGCTCAGCCTGTTTTTTATCCACTGACGTTCGGGAAAACAATTTACTATCAGCTACAAAATCCCTTAAATTTTTTCCGGATTGCCTGCGCTCTGATTTTAAAAATTTACCGGCTACGGTTCCAATTAACATTCCCGTGCCTACAACCGCTAAGACTTTAACTAAACTTTTCATATTGCAATAGGTTTCTATAGTATTATACCTGGTTTTCGTAATAAATGTTGGCCTCAAGATAATAAAAAAACTTTAAATAATGAAATTTTTTATTAGAATTATTAAAAAAAATATTTTTTACGCTTCCAGGGTAGTTAAAAAGAGCTCATAATGGCTTTTCGTGATTAAAATGGCATTAATTTTAGCAGATCAATATTGTCCATGAGCGGAAAGAAAGATCATATCGAAATCAAAAAATTGCCCGTATTAAAACCCTGCCATATCCGGGTACCCGCTTCAAAAAGTGAGAGTAACCGGGCATTGATCATCAGGGCTATTGCAGGAAGAGGTGAGGTTAAAAACCTCTCTATAGCCAGGGATACGCAGACTATGGAAAGGCTTCTCAAATCCAGAGATCATACCCTGGATGTGATCGATGCAGGGACCACCATGAGATTTCTGACGGCTTATTTGGCTATCAAAGGCGATGATCGAATTATCACCGGCACACCCCGTATGTGTGAAAGGCCGATTGGAATATTGGTCGAGGCCTTAAGGCAAGTGGGCGCCCGTATAGAATACCTTGAAAAAGATGGCTATCCTCCGTTGAGAATTAAAGGATTTCGGAGTACCGGGCTATCAGAGATTAAAATGAAGGGCGATGTAAGCAGCCAGTATATTTCAGCAATACTTATGATAGGTTCTATGCTGGATAAAGGTATAGATATTGAGCTTACCGGCAAAATAAGCAGCAGGCCATATATTGATATGACCCTTGGTATAATGAAGCAATTTGGGGTATCAGCGAGCAGTCAGGGAAACAAGATTCACATACCAAAAGGAAACTATAAGGAAACTGTTTTTAAAGTCGATCCGGACTGGTCGGGGGCTTCATACTGGTATGCTATTACTGCCCTAGCCGATGTTGCCGAGGTAACGCTGGAGAATTTTAGTTTGCTTTCATACCAGGGCGACAGCCAAATAAAAGATATCATGTTGAAACTGGGAGTAAAAAGCGAATTCAATAATAAAGGGCTGCTCCTGACTAAAACAAAGCACTCAGATCAACTGGAATTTGACTTCAGCGACGTGCCTGACCTGGCCCAAACGGTAGCTGTGGTATGTGCAGCCAGGGGGATTACAGCCCGTATAACTGGATTGGAAAGCCTGCGCATTAAGGAAACCGACAGGATAGCAGCTTTGCAAAATGAACTGTCAAAAATTGGAGGAAGTCTGATCGAGAAAAATAAACATGAATGGGTCCTGGTACCTGCCCGGCCGGACAATTTACCTGAAAAAATATTGGTGAATACTTATGATGACCACCGGATGGCCATGGCTTTTGCCCCGCTGGCTACAAAGATGAACCTGCAGATCGAGAATGCAGCTGTTGTCAATAAATCCTACCCCTCCTTCTGGTCGGATATGGAAAGAGCCGGATTCTCAATTGATCGGACCTGATAAAATATGATCCCTTCATGTTCTGTTAAAATATGACTTATGCAGAACATGTTTAATCCTGAACCCGGCTACCTCAGATACCTGTAATCATGGCCTTCCTTTAACTGCGATATGAACGCTACAAATAATTTGATAATATTTTCAATATCCTTCAGATGAGCCATCTCAACAGTGGTATGCATATATTTCAGTGGTAGTGATATCAATGCTGATGGTACCCCGCTTCCGGAATATGCGAATGCATCTGTATCGGTACCGGTGATCCTGGAGCTGGCAGATCGCTGGAAAGGGATCTTGTTCTTCTCCGCAACCTGAATTATGTTTTTCAAAACATTATTATGCACCGCAGGAGCATACGTCAGGACAGGCCCCTTACCAGCTTTCAGATCTCCTTCTTTAATTTTATTATAATGCGGAGAATGTGTATCATGTGTCACATCCGTTATAACAGCCAGGTCGGGCTTGATATTCTCAGCGATCATTTCAGCCCCTTTCAACCCGATTTCTTCCTGAACAGCATTTGTTACATATAATCCGAAGGGCAGTTTTTTCTTACTGGCTGATAGCCTTCTGGCCACTTCTGCTATCATAAATCCACCAATGCGGTTATCCAGGGCTCTCCCGACCAGGTATTTCTTGTTTAACTCCATCAGGTCGTCATCAAAGGTCACTACGTTTCCCACATGTATACCAAGTTTATGAACCTCTTCGCTTGAATCACATCCACAATCCAGCACTATGGTTTCTTCATTCATCTTGGGTTCACTCTTCGGATCCCGAACATGTATTGCCGGCCACCCAAATACGGCAGGCACAGTCCCTTTGTCAGTGTGGATCAATGCCTTTTTAGATGGGGCGATCTGAAAGTCCGACCCTCCATTTCTGATGACATATAAATACCCCTCTTTCGATATATAATTTATGAACCAGGATATTTCATCAGCATGGGCCTCAATAACCACCTTGTATTCAGCTGAAGGATTTATTACCCCTACAACCGTACCATAATTATCTACGATATAATCATCAATGTATTTTTTAATATAATCCAGCCAGATCTTCTGACCTGAATATTCATGACCAGTAGGTGATATGTTGTTTAAATAAGTATAAAGAAATTGTCTGCTTAGCTTATCCATAAATCTGATTTTTTTTAGGCTTCTAAATATACACCAAATAAAGACATCCAAAACAATAAATCATTAAAAAGCGGGTTTAGAATATAGATCACATTTACTTTGGAATGTTGCAACAAAAATATTGGTCGTAAAAGAATTTTAACACATATTCTTAAAGATTTATCGATCTTTATAAAATAAAAAATAAAATTCTTACCTTTGATCAGAATAAAATTTTGATATTGAAATGGCACATCATTTGAAATTTGACAAAACTGACCGGAAGATTCTCGAGATCTTACAGAAGAGCGCAAAGATAACCAATGCACAGCTGAGCAAAGATATAGGGCTGTCACCCGCACCTACACTCGAGAGGGTAAAGAAATTGGAAAATCTGGGTGTTATTAATAGTTATCATGCTAAACTCGATATATCTAAGATCGGTCTTGGTGTAACTACATTCGTCCTTGTAACATTAAGTGGCCATAATAAGGAAAATATAGACAAGTTTATCGAAGAGATAAATACAATTGATGAAGTGATCGAATGTCACCATATTACCGGTGCTGGTGACTTTATCCTGAAGGTCATTTCGAAAGATATTCCAGCTTACCAGAAACTTATGCTCGAAAAGGTAAGTGACATAAAGGTTGTCGACAATATGCAATCCATGGTGGTTCTGTCAACCTTTAAGGACAGCAAGGTGATGCCTATTCCCGATTCAATCGATGATCAATAAATAAAAATAATACAATGCAGGAGGTTAAGGATCTTATACTGGATAAAAATCAGATCTTCCAGAAAGTAAAACGTATCGCTTTCGAAATATATGAAAACAATATTTCCGAAAAGGAACTGATCATTGCCGGCATTCCAACGGAAGGATATAAACTGGCACAAATGTTAGTAAAAGAACTTTCGAACATTACGCCTTTTAAGTTAACACTTGCCAGGATCATGCTGGATAAAAAAGGCAAAATGAATAGTAAGGTGGAGCTGGATATTGATCCTGGTTTGGCTTCGGGTAAGACCGTGATCATTGTGGATGATGTGCTGCATACCGGGAAAACATTTATCCTTGGCATGAAGCCTTTCCTGGAAGTGGATGTAAAAAAGATACAGGTGGCAGTTCTGATCAACAGGAGTTATGCGATCTTCCCTGTAAATTCCAATTATACAGGATATGAATTATCTACCACTCTAAATGAGCATATAAAAGTAAACCTTGACAGGAAGGGATTCGGAGTCTATTTATATTAAATTCAATGTCGAAAAGCAAGGATGAAATAGTACGGGTAACAACGCATACATTAAGGGAACTTAAAGAAAAAGGTGAGAAGATATCTATGCTTACGGCATACGATTATTCCCTGGGTAAAATCGTAGATACTTCAGGTATTGAAGTCATTCTTGTGGGTGATTCTGCCTCAAACGTTATGGCTGGGCATGAAACGACATTGCCTATCACCCTGGATCAGATGATCTATCATGCAACAGCGGTTGTAAAGGCAGCAAAAAGAGCTTTGGTGGTTGTGGACATCCCTTTTGGATCCTATCAGGGGAGCTCATCAGAGGCCTTAAAGTCAGCGATCCGGATTATGAAGGAATCGGGTGCTCATGCAGTGAAAATGGAAGGGGGTAAGGAAATAACAGAATCCATAATGCGGGTATTGTCTGCATGCGGGCCGGTAATGGGACACCTGGGTTTAATGCCTCAATCCATATACAAATTCGGGACCTATACGGTCAGGGCAAAAGAAGAGGAAGAAGCTGAAAAACTGATTGAAGATGCTCTTGAGCTCGAAAAATGCGGATGTTTTGCCATTGTTCTCGAGAAGATCCCGGCTAACCTTGCAAAATCGGTGACAGCGGACTTAAAGATCCCGGTTATTGGAATAGGTGCCGGGCCTTATACAGATGGACAAGTGCTCGTAATGCACGATGCGCTGGGGATCAATAAAGATTTCAATCCACGTTTTTTAAGGCGTTATGCTGATTTGAATACAGTAATTTCTGAAGCAATAAAACATTATATCCAT
>CBDUCT010000253.1:0-5861 GCA_965365715.1 uncultured Cyclobacteriaceae bacterium
TGGGCTGTATAACCCGTCACTACAACCTCTTGCAAGGCTGTCACATCTGCTTCCATCACAATATCAATGACTGATTGGCTCCCAACCGTAATTGACTGTGTCTCATAGCCCACAGATGAAAATATCAACACTGCGTCTGAACCTGGTACCGTGAGCTTATATGCTCCATCAAGGTCTGAGATCGTACCTACGGTCGTTCCCTGGATGAAGATGTTCACTCCTGGTAGTCCTCCGGTGCCGTCATCTGCGGTCACCGTTCCAGACACTGTTTTCTCCTGTGCAATCATTACACCTGCAGAAAACATCATCGTTAGAATAAACAGCGTAAAACGCTGTAACACATTTGTAGAATTTTGCATGGCTTAAAAAATTAAGTTAAAACTAATTTTTGCTACAAATTAATTAGACATATATACAAAAAACCCGTGATGAAGATCTTCTTCATCCGAGACAATTTCCAAATTAATTGTGTTTTTATTGAACGTTCCTTCGATAATAAAAAATCCGTTAAAGTTAAATTCCGAAAGACAATTTCGTAAAACTTATTGACTAAATCAATTCATTTCATAAAAATGAAAACGAATGTAATCTTTAATACAAATCAGGATATTATCCCAAAAATCCGATGCGGATAATCCCCAATTTCGGTGACAAATATTATAGTTATTAATATATTATCCTAATATAAAAGTAATATTTTGTTGATAATCCGGGGGGATCAAGGACTTATATAGCAAAATTTAAAGGAAACAATATGGTAATCAGCAACTTGCATATATTAATTTTTTGATATTTTTTATAACAATTCCGCTGAATTAATAGCGCATTTTCTTCCTTCGCCCGCTTTTATTATACTTGTACCATTCACCTGTCCGCTCCCCGGAATCATAATGCCCGGAATACTCTAAAATACCCCTATCGTTATAAAACATCCACACTCCATCTTCAGCACCATTCCTGAATTTACCTTCCTGGATTTTTA
Organism: uncultured Cyclobacteriaceae bacterium; assembly: GCA_965365715.1. Classification (GTDB taxonomy): domain Bacteria; phylum Bacteroidota; class Bacteroidia; order Cytophagales; family Cyclobacteriaceae; genus JAGTVG01. The sequence goes on from CBDUCT010000253.1 coordinate 983, forward strand.
TTCCTTCCTCATTATAGAATTTCCATGTGCCATCAGGTAGTCCTGCCTGGTATATACCCTCACGTTTTATAGTACCATTTTCGTAATAAAATAGCCATTTATCCTCATACATTCCATCCTGATACCTTCCCAACTTCTCAATATTGCCATTTGAGTAATAGTATCTGGCTGAATCTGACAGCAAACCATTTTCCCAGTTCTCTTCTCCTATCAGGTTTCCCAGGGTATCGTAATATTTAACCAAACCATCGAGTAAATCATTAAAATAATGCTCCTCTGCACTTTTTTTACCATTAGGATAATAATGGGTCCATTTCCCCTGTTTTAGTTCATTCTCAATTATGCCCTCTGATTTTACAGGGCCATCATCATAGTAAAGTTTTACAGATTGTGCATAGGCTGGTAAAATGATCAAATAGCAACATATTATGATCAAAAGGCTGAATTTTCCGAACAACAGTCGAATGTTCATTTTCAGGTCTACCTAAATTTTTTTTAATATTATTATGAAAATTGATTTAAAACCATTTATTTACCGTATAACTTTTTCCTTAATTAATATAATTATTTAAATAATTTGGAAATCAACAAGTTACATAGCTTCCTTTTATCTTTCAAATTAAGTGGAAAGGTTCAAGTGCATACTATTGAGGCGATTAACCTCAGGCACGCCAAAGAAAAGATTCTTTTCAGCTATGATGAGGCCACGGATATCAGGGATTGGACACATGAAAAAAAGAAAGATCTGCAGAAATATATTCTAAAGAACAAGGTAGTGGTTAATGTTGAAGAATAGCTTTTTTTACCATTAAATAAGCTTTTTTATACACCCGGCTATTTATATCAAGCCCCTAATCATTAACTATCGATCTACCAATAAGCAAGAAAATTCAGGAGACCTCGGCAAAGTATTGTACAGCAGAGCTCAGTAAATTATAGCCTCGATTTCTTTCATGTTACTATACTCCTTATAAAGCCACAAAGTATCATCCATGGCTTCCTGAAGCTCATTGTAGCCTGAAAAATCAAAAAACACCATTAAAAAATCCCGGGTTTCACTTCTTATCATAGTTCGGCTTGAATCGCTTGTAGGAGATCCGAATGCCCCTTTAATATCCCGTAAAACGGGCAGGCGTTCAATATTCAAATTTCCGCGGCCTATGGCCTCATAAGGTTCATTTTCGCGTCCGATACCCAGTTCAACCATTCCGTCAATCCGGTCCAGGTCATATCCCCCAATAGAAAATCCATGTTTTATGGATATAATATTTAAAGCATCCACAATATTATTCACCTGGTACAATCCTTTACCCTGTACCACCCGCCGGGTCAGCGCTTCTGCCGAGGGGCGATAGCGGGATGGATCCTTGCCCAATTGCCGGTAGGCTTCTTTTGTGCCTGAAATAATGTCAATTTTACTGACATCTTCGACCCTGATCCGGTCTTTTAGGTTATTGCAGACCTCATCAATGTGTTCCAGTAAATCCGCAGACGAGGGCAATACTTCAACTTCCGCCCTGATGCATCCCAATCGCATCTCAGGAATGACCTTACGAATCTCCCTGGAAATTATTATATCTATCAATTTTACTCTGGTTTATAATTTGATATCTAAGATACATAATTTAAAAAATTAATTGCCAGTATTTTTATTAATGACAATTTTATTAGTATATTTACTAATTATATTAGCTGTAAGTATTATGAAACCCGCGACACGAATTGGAGATAAGCGCCTTGTGGATAAAATGTCAAAAGAACAAATACAAAACTATTGGCTGGAATTAAAAGAATCCAGGTATGAAAGTTATTTCTACAGGGAAATGTATGAACGCATAATTAAGATGAATCCCAACCTTGTACTACCTGTAGAAGAAGAAATAGAGAACATCGAAAAGGAAGCTATGAATGTAGCCTTATGGGAGGAAAACTGGGATAAACTGAACAGGGAAAGGATCCTTCGTGGTGGTGTGGACTATACCATATTCAGGGACAAGCCCATGTGGGTCGATCCTGAATATCGGATATCGAATAATACTTAGATATTCAAGGTATTAGAACCAGACTGATCTGGTTTTTCGGAAATATGTGCAAATTTAAGGTTTATTCAGAATATTTTGATGTGGGATGAGATTATCCCTGAGCCTGTAGAGATAATCCCTGAGCCGGTTCTCAACATGCTAAATATGCTATACACATTAACTCAGGACTTCTCCAACTCAATAACAGTTATTTCTGGCAGAATACCTATCCTGCCTGGATACCCGATATATCCATATCCCCTGTTCACGTACAGGTATTGATTTTTCTCCTGGTACAATCCGGCCCATTGCTTATATATCCATTGTGAAGGGCTCCATTTAAAATCACCCACCTCGAGACCAAATTGAAATCCATGGGTATGTCCGGCAAGCATCAGGTCAATATCCGGATAATCCGGCCGGACTTCAGCATCCCAATGGCTGGGATCATGGGATAAAAGGATCTTGACCGGCGCATCTTCCGTGCCCGGATAGGCCTCTTCCATCTTACCATATTTAGGGAAACGGCCCATACCCCAATTTTCAATACCGATTATGGCAATCCGCTCTCCATTCACTTCCAGGAAACGATGCTCATTCATAAGCAGATCCCAACCCAGCAACTTATGGGCCTCGATCAGGTCCTTGAAGTTTTGCGCTTTGGCTTTCTCAGAAGGCCAGACCCTGTAATTCCCGTAATCATGGTTGCCTGTGGTGGAATAGACGCCGAGCGGAGCCTTAACCTTATCAAATACATTGATATAATCCTCCACCTCCCGGGTCTCATCATTTACAAGATCCCCGGTAAAAAATATTACATCCGGTTTCTCCTGCAGTAACATATCTATCCCCCCTTTTACGGCCGTTTTGCTATAAAAGCTACCGGAATGAATATCCGAGATCTGTATGATCTTCAGCCCATCGAAAGCGGAAGGCAGATGGGTAAACCTGAGCTTCTGCCGGCGGACCCGGTAATCATGGGCCCCGGACACAATCCCGAAGGTCATGGCAACAAGTGGGACAGCCCCTGCAATAACAGCTGATCTTGCCAGGAACTGTGACCGCGTTATCCTGGAAGACTTATTGTCAATTGTTTTCTTTCTGGCAAATACCCTGAATATACTTCGTATTAAGCGTATAATATCATCCAGGAACAGAATAACCACAGAAAAAAGCTTCGCAAAGTAGATAATCGTGGCACCAACGATCATAAAGAACCTGAACTTTTGTGGAAAAGTATTCGGTGGTAAAAGATTATAAGATAAAAAAGCCAGGAATACTATGGCTGTCAGGCCCCAGTAAATAAGGTATGTTGCCTTTTTCCTGGAAACAGGTTTACCCTTTGCCATTACCCGGAAGGCCTGAAAGACATACAGATCGATCAACAGAAGTATCAATCCGAATATAGGTATGACCAGTAATTTATTCATTTCATGATTGTTTACAAAGCTGCGCGTCCTAAGGCTTTTTCATCATTTGCTTTGATCTTAAAAACCCATTGATCATCGCTAAACATATTTCTTTTAACTCCTTTTCCCTGAATATGTTCCCGGCATCAGGAATTCCCGTTGGTAAACTTATGGATCATCCTGTCAGCAAGCAGATACATGACCGGAACGATGATCAGCGTCAGGAAGGTTGCAAAGGTCAAGCCGTAGATAACCGTCCATGCCATCGGTCCCCAGAAATCGGCACTGCTTCCGCCAATGTAGAAGTTAGGATCCAGTTCAGAGAATAAGCCTATAAAATCAATATTCAAACCTATGGCCATGGGCAATAATCCAAGAATTGTGGTAATCGCTGTAAGAAGCACAGGCCGTAACCTGGTTTTTCCGGCCACCTGGATACTGGACAATAATTCTTCATAGGGAAGTAGTTGATTCTCAGGAATACCCAGCTCGGCCCTTCTTCGTTTTCTAACCAGGTTGGTATAATCGATCAGCACGATAGCATTGTTTACCACCACCCCTGCGAGAGAGATTATGCCGATGCCGGTCATAATGATAACGAAATCCATATTAAAAGCCACCAATCCGAGAAAAACCCCAATGGTGCTGAATAGCACTGACAATATGATGATGAAGGGAGATATTACGGAGTTGAATTGCGCTACAATAATAAGGAAAATTGAGAATACAGCAATGATCAGGGCCCGCATAAGGAACTCACTGGATTCTGCCTGTTCCTCCTGTTCCCCCGTGAACCTGATATCATAGCCATCAGGGAGTTCCATATCAGCCAGAAGGATTTTTAATTCAGCGATGATCTCGTTGGCATTGTATCCCTCATTCACATTCGAATACAAGGTTATGACCCGGTCAAGGTCTTTTCGCTTGATGGATCCATAGGTGGTTGAATACTCGATTTCTGCAACAGAAGAGATGGGGATCTGACGCCAGTTTCCTTTATTGTCCATAAAGGTGATGCGCTTATTGATCAATGCATCCACATCGTAGCGGTATTCATCTTTCAGCCTGAGTTGAATGGGGTATTCGTCTTCTCCATCTTTATACTTGGATACTTCCATCCCAAACAATGCTGTTCTTAATTCAGAGGCGATCTGATTTGTAGAAATTCCAAACCTTCCGGCCTTATCCCTGTCGATCTTGACCAGCAATTCAGGTTTCCCGACTTCAAGGTCAGATTTCAATTCCTCAATACCCGGAAAATTCCCTTCATTTATCCTGTTTCGAACCCTATCTGTCAGGGCTATGAGCCGTTCAAGGTTTTCTCCTGAAATTTCAATATTAATAGGTTTCCCTACTGGTGGCCCCATCTCTTCCTTATCCACTGTAATCTGAACACCCGGGTATTTATTAAATGTAGTCCTTATCTCCTCCATAATGGCAGAAGTACTT
>CBDUCT010000254.1:0-5791 GCA_965365715.1 uncultured Cyclobacteriaceae bacterium
CCATAGCGAAGCGGTTGCAACTGCCATAGCACTGCCCCTGACAGAATTTGGGAATATTTCTGATAGTATTACCCAGGTAATGGGTGCAAGAGTCATCGCATAAACAGCAATCGCTATGATGACTATTAAAACTACCATAAAGCCTTGAATTTCGAGGTAATACAACGTTCCAAGAACTATATATGATACAGCTAATCCTGCGGCTCCCAGTAACATCAGGTTTTTTCTTCCCCACCTATCGACCGTTGATATGGCAACAAAAGTGAATAAAAGGTTTACGCTTCCAGTCAGAATTATATTAAACAGAATGTCGCTGATGCCATATCCCGCAGCCGCAAAAACCTCCTCAGCATAATTAAAGACTACATTAATTCCACACCATTGTTGAAATACGGCCAGAACAACTCCTATTATAAGGATTGGAAATATATTTTTTTGTTTAAGTGCACTGAAGTTGAACCGTTCACTTAAATTTTGAATTGTTTTAGCGATTTCCTCCCTGGAATAGTTCGCATAATCCATACCTCCGATCTTAACCAGGATTTTTTCTGCCTTCGACCAGTAACCGGATTTAGCCAGCCATCTCGGACTTTCCGGAATTCCAAAAGTCAGGATAAAGAAAAGTAATGCAGGAACGGACTCTGCCCAGAACATCCAACGCCAGCCCCATTGTCCGTTCCACGAGTTTACTATTTCATCATTTGAGGCACCAGGATCTACCGCATCTGCAATAAGATAATTGGTAATCTGTGCAAGCAAGATCCCAATCACTATTGTCAGTTGGTTAAGAGAGACAAATCTTCCACGCAATGTTCCCGGTGATACTTCGGCTATGTATATAGGCGATTGGGTCGAAGCCAATCCAATCCCAATCCCACCCAGCAGGCGGAAGATTATGAAAGTAGATAAATCATTTGAAAATCCTGTCCCAATGGCGGATAAAGTAAAAAGGAAAGCAGAAAAAATTAAGGACTTCTTCCTTCCATATTTTTCACTCAATATTCCTGATATCATCGCCCCGGCAATACAACCAAGCAATGCACTACTCATGGCCCATCCCTGTAAATTTGGTGATCCGGCTATATTGAAAAACTTCTCATAAAATGGCTTTGCCCCGCCTATCACTACCCAGTCATATCCAAACAGAAGTCCGCCCATGGCAGATACCAGAGAGATCCTGATCAAGAATGCCGTATTGAATTTCATATAATCCTGTTTTAAAAAATCAAGCCGGTTGAAAAACCTAATATCATATTTATTTTTTAATTTACGAAAATGATACTGTTATTTAGTTTTTATCCCAATACTTTCCGCATAACGGATTTATATATTATTGAACAGAACCTCTGAATATATGTCGAGTCTTCCCGTCGTTGATCTGATCATTATAGCAATATATGTATTTGCCATAGTGTTGATGGGGGTATATTTTGCTATAAGAGGGGGTAATTCCAGTCAATTTGTATCTGCAGGGGGTGTCTTGCCGGCCTGGGCTGTAGGTCTGTCGATTTTCGGTACCTATCTTAGCAGCAATACCTATATCGGGGTTACAGGTAAGGCATACGGGGGCAACTGGAACGCCTTTGTTTTCAGCCTGGCGATTCCCATTGCCGCATGGATTGCATCAAAATATTTTGTCCCATTTTACAGGGAAAGTGGAAATATCTCGGCTTATGCCCATGCAGAAAAACGATTTGGTCCCTGGGCCAGGTTGTACATGGATATCTTTTACCTGCTGACCCAACTGGCCAGGATGGCCTCCATTATGTTTGGTGTATCCCTTGTATTAAATGCTCTGACCGGGATCGATATTGCCTATATTATTATAGCCATGGGTGTACTCGTAACATTGTACACTCTGCTGGGCGGTATTGAAGCAGTAATCTGGACGGATGTTATACAAAGTGTGGTTTTAACCCTCGGAGCAATTCTTATAGTGGTCATTTTATGCATTGATGTTGAAGGTGGATTTATGGGTATAATTCAAAAAGGAATGGTAGCCGAAAAGTTCAGCCTGGGGAGTTTCAAATTTAGTTTTACGTCATCCACATTCTGGGTAGTCATGTTATATGGGATATTTATAAACCTGAACAACTTTGGTATAGACCAGAGTTTTATACAGCGTTACCATACGGCAAAAAGTACGGGCTCAGCCCGAAAATCCGTCTGGATGGCTGCAAAATTATATATCCCGGTATCTCTTCTGTTTTTCTTTATAGGTACTGGTTTATGGGTTTATTATCAGGAAAATCCACAAAAACTGGAACCTTTAATTAAAGATGTCCTAAATGAAAGATCCTTGTCCTCAAGTCAAGCATCGCTATCCTTAAGTCAAAAATCACTGTCGTTAAGTGAAAAATCTTTATCCGGAAGGGAAAAACCGATGAGCAAAAAAAATGACGGCAAAACAAATTCTTCTGTTCCTCCAGGTTCTGATAAAATCGAGGATTCCGAAATAGGGGACAGGATTTTGCCTTTCTTTATGGTGAATCGGCTGCCGCGGGGGATTACGGGGCTGTTAATTGCGGCCTTATTTGCGGCTGCTATGAGCAGTGTGGATTCGAGTTTAAATAGTTCAGCGACCATCATTTGGTCGGATCTATATAAGAGATATATTAATTCAAATCCTTCTGAGAAACAATCCATGCGGGTATTAAAGATAAGTACAGTAGTCTGGGGAATCCTGGGCACCTTCTTTTCGCTTGCGCTGATAGGGATTGAAAGTTTGCTAGATACCTGGTGGCAACTGTCGGGAATATTTGCCGGAGGGATGCTGGGCCTTTTTCTCCTTGGTTTTTTCTCAAAGACTACAGGAAATACCGTAGCAAAGATTTCTGTAACTATTGGAATTCTTGTGATCTCGTGGATGACCTTTCCCGCATTAATTCCCAATGAGCTGGAGTATTTAAAAAGTCCTTTTCATACAAATATGATCGTGGTCGTAGGAACTTTATCTATCTTTTTATCGGGTATTATACTTAACAGAATAGCCGGAAAATAAAAAAAAATAGTGAATGACAATTAAATATATACAAAAAATAATCATATGACCTTCGGGGAAAAAGTACTTGAGTTCTATAAGAAACTGGATTTTTCGGTTTCCGGGATCCCTGATGGGATCGAGGTTATGAATCCTATGAAAGACGGGCAGGTAATTTGGTTTAATGAGCAGTTTTATTCAAAGTATTATAATGATCCGAATCCCAGAATATTTCTGATAGGAATTAATCCCGGAAGGTTTGGTGGGGGTTTAACCGGAATACCATTTACGGATCCCATCCATCTGGAGGATACCCTTAAAATAAAAAATGATCTGCCCAAAAGGCATGAATTGTCCTCAAGGTTTGTATATGATGTTGTACAGCATTTTGGCGGCCCGGATATATTCTTCCAAACATGTTATCTGACAGCTGTATCTCCCCTGGGATTTGTGATGAACCAGAAGAATATAAATTACTACGACAATAATGTTTTAGTAAAACAATATGAGCCGCAGTTTATTAAGTGGCTCAAACAGCAGATCAGTTTTGGTGCGAATACGAAAATCGCTTTTTCCCTGGGAAGAGGAAAAAACCATGACTACCTGAAAAAGATAAATAAGCAAAATCAGCTATTTGATCAAATACTCGCTCTTCCTCACCCAAGATGGGTGATGCAGTACAGGTATAAAAAGAGGCATGAATTCGTGGATTTTTATTGTGATCAGATCTCCAGTTGCCTGTGATCTGAAAATTTTTTTAGTCAAATCAAAATATTGTGTCCCCGGACGTCCAGAAAAGTGTGCGCTTTTGTACAGCATCTGAATTGAAAACATTTGTAATCCATTGAAAATCAGCAAATTATAAATTTTGGCATGTGATTGGCACTACTAATAGTGACAACAAACGAACACTTTATTGAAGACTCTCATAAACATATACAAAGTAATCATTTTCAGTTTGATGCTGTTGGTTATTTGTGGGGTGAGTTCGTTACCGACTTTTGCGGAAACCATCAACGCCGAAGCAATTGCGGCTGAGTATGAGATCTTTGAAATGGAAGAAAATTTCATGGAGGAATTTAAAGATCTTGGCGACTGTGTGAATGTAAAGGTCAAAGTTTATAGTCAGGATAATCGACTGGTACGCTGTAGTACTGAAAAATCAAACATGATCAATGAACTGATCAAAAGGGCTGATTTCCTGACTGAAGTTGGAGGAGTAGAAATATACAGGTTAAATAAATAGGATCAATCTCGAAATAACTAGGCAAAATTCCCGCCTTGGCTTGTTATTTTACAGGTCGGCGGGATTTTTCGTTTTAGAGATTATTAATCCCAAAATTTAACCTGATATAATCACCAAAAAAATCCATAATAAGTGATCATCTTTAACTGTCTTCCGGGAATCCATCGGATTTCATAACATTAATTGCTTGCTGGATATGCCTTTGATTATGGGCAACTACGAATCGAAGGGCATCACCCAATTTAAACCGGATCAGGTTCCCAATAGAGGACCTGATCTTAACTTTATTTAGATTATAATACTTCGACTTTTCAATTACGGTAATGAGGTCGGCCTGATACCTGGCAAAATCAGCTAATACTCCTTCTTGATCCAGATTACTTTTGCCGGGTTCCATCCTTTTAAATGTTTTCATTTTATTGGTAATCTCTCCGGATGGACCGGGTTTCATGCCCTTAACTGAATAATTTCCTATGATTCCTGGTTTGAAATCCAAATCCAGTGGATCAGCTCCAGGGATTTTGCTTGATAGCTTCTTATTGATCTGATTAATATAATATTGTCCACTCAGGATGATATGTTCCAGGCATTCTAAAACGCTCCATTTATCAATAGATGGTTTCCAGTTGAGTTGATTCTCAGAGCAAGTTAAGATCTGTTCTTTCAGGATATTATTTATAGAATTGGTATCCTCAACTAAGGATTCAACTAAAAACAGGGAAGTCATTTAATTGGATAGGTTGTCTTTCCCCAGTGCCTTCATCATTTTAAAGAAGATCTCCGTATTATCATAGATCCCGCTGAATAATTCTGATTTTGGCCCAAAAGCCAGGACCGGGACCATAACACCCGTATGCCCCATGGTAGTAAACGCTGGATCTAAATCTCCTTTCTTTAGATTCCCTCCGTTTATACCAAGTCCCCCTGTTTCATGGTCGGCCGTGACGATTACCAGGGTTTCACCATCTTCCCGGGCATATTTAAGAACTTCCCCAATGACATTATCGAAATCATTGACTTCAAGGGTCTGATAGGCAATATTGTTTTGATGATTACCCCAATCGATCTGGGATGATTCCACCATCAGGAAGAATCCATTTTCATTCCTTGATAATACCTCTATGGCTTTTTGGGTTGATTTTGATAACATATTTCCACGGCCCTCCAGCATAGATGGAGGGCTTGCCTCGTAAACTAATCCAGCTATTTTATCACTTGTCGCAGTTTCCAATGCTTCCATAGAATAACAGAGTTCATAACCCTTTTCTGCGAGGTCAATAGTAAGGTCCCTCTGATCAAGACGTTCGATAAAATGAACTGCCCCACCACCAATAAAAACATCTATGTCAGTCTCAAGAAATTGCCATGCGATTTTCTCATAATCGTTTCGGGATTCGACATGTGCAATAAAACAGGCTGGTGTTGCATGGGTTATGGTGGAAGTGGCTACAAGGCCGGTACTTTTACCATCTTTTTCAACTATCTCAACTATACGCGCCAATCGAGCGGGGGCCGTAGCAACTCCAACCATACTATTGTTAGGTGTGCGTCCTGTGGCCATGGCT
>CBDUCT010000255.1:0-5776 GCA_965365715.1 uncultured Cyclobacteriaceae bacterium
CCCAACTCTGCCATTATTTCCCTCAATTCTTCAGCCAAAAAGGTAAAGAAATTTACAACGTGATCCGGGTTTCCTGAAAATACTTTTCTTAATTCCGGTCTCTGGGTAGCTATACCCACCGGACAAGTATTCATGTGGCACTTTCGCATCAGGATACAACCTTCAACTACCAGGGCAGCGGTTGAGATACCCCATTCCTCAGCACCCAATAAGGTAGCGATTGCCAGATCTCTTCCTGTACGCATCTGCCCATCAACCTGTACCGTAATCCGGCTTCTAAGGTCATTGAGGACAAGGGTCTGGTGTGTCTCAGACAATCCAAGCTCCCAGGGCAATCCTGCGTGCCGGATTGAACTCATTGGAGAGGCTCCGGTACCGCCATCAAAACCACTGATCAAGACGACATCCGCCTTGCCTTTCGCAACACCTGCTGCTATAGTTCCGACACCAATCTCTGATACCAGTTTAACATTTATCCGGGCCTCTCGGTTGGCATTCTTAAGATCGAATATCAGCTGGGCAAGATCTTCAATAGAATAAATATCGTGATGAGGTGGAGGTGATATCAAACCTACACCCGGAGTGGAGTTTCTCACTCGACCAATCCAGTCATCTACCTTATGCCCGGGTAATTGTCCCCCTTCTCCAGGTTTTGCACCCTGGGCGATCTTGATCTGAAGTTCATTAGCATTGGTCAGGTAATTGCTTGTCACACCAAATCTTCCCGAGGCTACCTGTTTTATCGCTGACCGTTCCCAGTCTCCATTTTTCTTACGCTTAAACCGGATCTCATCTTCTCCTCCCTCACCACTATTACTTTTAGCGCCTATCCGGTTCATGGCAATAGCCAGGGTAGAATGAGCTTCATGAGATATGGACCCAAATGACATGGCTCCGGTTGCAAATCTCTTGAATATCTCTTCCTTTGGTTCCACTTCATCGATCGGAACAGGGTCTCTCTCGGAAAATTGAAGAAGACTTCTCAAAGTAATGGCCTTTTCAGATTGAATATTTACTTTTTCAGCGTATCGTTTATAAACTTCATAATTTTTATTCCTGGTGGCCTCCTGTAACAGAGAAATGGTTTCCGGATTGAAAAGGTGTACCTCACCACGTCTTTTCCACTGGTAAACCCCACCTACCTCGAGGGTATTGACCGGTATCGGTTTTTCAGGGAATGCCAATCTGTGCCGTACAAGAATCTCTTTGGCGATGCCTTCCAGGTCAAGACCTTCAATTCTTGAAACTGTTCCGGTAAAATATTTATCTATTACGGCTTTACTTAAACCAATGGCTTCAAAGATCTGGGCTCCATGGTATGATTGAAGGGTAGAAATTCCCATTTTTGAAAATATTTTCAATAACCCTCCGCCAATAGCCTTGATATAGTTTTTCTCAGCTTCTTCAGGAGTAAGTTCCTTGCTGATAAGCTTGCTGTTATGAATGTTCCTTACAGAATCAAGGACACGGTAAGGATTCACGGCATTGGCCCCGTAGCCAATTAGTGTAGCATAATGATGTGTTTCCCAGATATCACCGGCTTCAACTACAATACCTGCCCTGACCCTCCTGCCATTTTTTACGAGATGATGATGGATCGCTCCGGCAGCAAGCAATGATGGCATAGGTGCTTTATCCGTTCCAGTTGCCCTGTCAGTTAGAATTAAAATATTGCATCCATCATGAATAATCCCAAAATCAGCATCTTCGCATATCCTTTTAATGGCGGTTTCCAATCCTTTTTTACCATCTTTTGGATTGAATGTAATATCGATGCTTCCAACCCTGAAATTAGTATGCTTTATGTGCCGTATTTTGTTTAGTTCAGAATTACTGATAACAGGTTGCGGTAAATATATCTGCTTAACATGAAGTGGCGTTTGTGATAGAATGTTCCAGGTTCTTCCAAGACTTGTATATAATGACATGACGATCCTTTCACGAATGGGATCAATTGGCGGATTGCTTACTTGTGCAAACAACTGCTTAAAGTAACTTGAAAGATGCTGGCTTTTATGTGATAGCACTGCCAGTGGAGTGTCTGCACCCATTGAGCCGATCGGTTCTTTACCATCTTCAATCATAGGTGCCAGTAACATATTCAAATCTTCAGATGTATATCCAAACGCCCTTTGCTTAATGAGTAATGATTCCGGATCATAGGGATAACTCTCCTCTTTAACTTCTGGAAGTTCATCTATTCCTATTTCATTATATTTTATCCAATCATCGAAAGGCTTCATAGAGATAATCTCTTCCTTAACCTCCTCATCACTTACAATTCTTCCTTTTTCAAGATCTGCAATGAACATCCTGCCGGGTTGAAGCCTTCCCTTTAGGACAACTTTAGACTGATCGACAGGAAGTGCTCCGGCTTCAGAGGCCATGATCACCAGACCATCTTTCGTAAGACAATACCTGGAAGGCCGTAAACCGTTCCTGTCCAGAGTGGCCCCCACAATCTTACCATCCGTAAAACATATGGATGCAGGGCCATCCCATGGTTCCATCAGGGCAGCATGGTATTGATAAAACTCTTTTCTTTTCTGATCCATCTGATCATGTTCCTGCCAGGCTTCCGGAATAAGCATCATCATAACATGCGGAAGGGACCTTCCCCCCATAACCAGCAATTCTATTACTGCATCAAGATTAGCTGAATCGGAATGAAAAGAATCACATATGGGAAGAAGCATTTGTATTTCTTCCTTGGTAAACAGGGTGGACTCAAGAAGTGTCTGATTGGAAAGCATCCAGTTGACATTTCCTTTTATGGTATTGATCTCGCCATTATGAGCAATATAACGGAAAGGCTGAGCAAGCTTCCAGTTGGGGAATGTATTTGTCGAAAACCTGGAATGAATCAGGGCAAATGCAGATAATACATTTGGATCCATCAGGTCGGTAAAATAAGATTCCAGCTGATAGGTAGTAAGCTGACCTTTGTATGAAATGGTATTGCAGGAAAATGTAGGAATATAGAAAAATCCATTATTCCCTTTTACATTTCTTCCTATGGTATGTGTGGTATGACGCCTTAAAACATAAAGTTTTCGTTCGAAAGTTTCAGGATCATCGCAAAACTCTTCATGTGTAACAAATACCTGTTCGATTTGAGGCTCCAGGGATAATGCTGTTTTTCCTACGCCCTCATTGTTGATGGGCACCTTTCGATAACCCAGTAATTTGAATCCAAGCTTCCTTATATTAATGTTTAAGATAGTCCTGCATTCTTCCCTTATCGTTTCGTCTTTCGGAAAAAAGATCATACCAACTCCATATTTACCCTTTTCAGGTAAGTCTATATCAATTTTAGCACATTCTTTCTCAAAAAACTCATGTGGAATCTGAATCAGGATACCAGCCCCGTCCCCTGTCTCCGGTTCACATCCACAACCTCCACGATGCTCCATATTTCTGAGCATGATCAGCGAATCCTCAACCAGCTTATGAGTCCGTTTAGCTTTCAAATTTGCCAGAAAACCAATCCCACAGGCATCATGTTCCATACTTGGATCATACAGTCCTTTTCTCTTCTGTAATGTCATTTATTTGATATTTTTATAAAAAATTATCTTAACCCAATATCCGTAATAGCAAATTATTATTGCTTACAAAACTATTCCTATCAGAATATTATATTGAAATGGCCCGAATGTATGCAATAATATACTGCGTTCCGGGTAAAACTTGCAAAATCGCAATTTTTTTGAGCAAAAGCCCTCAAAAATACAAAATTCTGCTGATTTATTGAATTCTAGATAAAAAAAATATTAATCCATTAAATCCATATCATTGAAAAAATATCCAGTAAAAACCTAAATCTTTTCTCTGGATAAAACCCGGTAAAGGTTTTTGATCAGGCTATCAATCTCCCTTTTCCTCACGATCAAGGGCGGAAGAAGCCTGATGGTTTTTTCGGCTGTACAGTTCACCAGAAATCCTCTTTCAAGCATTTTTATCATGATCGGCCGGCAAGGCACCTTAAGTTCAATTCCGACCATAAGTCCTAATCCTCTTACCTCAACTATTATCGGTAATTTCCTTGACAATTTCTCCAACCTGCCAAGCATATAAGTTCCAAGTTTTTGGGCATTCCCGATGAGTTCTTTATTAATTATCGTTGTGACGACTGTTTCAGCAACATTACAGGCCAGGGGATTTCCTCCATATGTTGTACCATGATCACCATAGTCAAAGCCTTTGGAAATCTCTTCAGTGGTCAATAAGGCACCTATCGGGAAACCTCCGCCTAAAGCCTTGGCAACGGTTATTATATCGGGTTTAACCCCATAATGCATAAAGCCAAATAAATTACCTGTACGGCCAAACCCGGTTTGTATCTCATCAAAGATCAGGAGGACATCATGCTCCTGGCAATGTTGCTGTAGTCCTGTAATAAAATCTCTATCAGCCGGGATAACGCCTCCTTCTCCCTGAACAGCTTCGACAAATACTGCAATTGTATCCTTATTAATATTTTCTTTAGCAGCTTTCAGATCATTAAATGGTAATTTCTGAAAACCTTCCGGCAAAGGGCCAAAACCTTTTTGTAATTTTTCTGAACCCATCGATATCGATGCCAGCGACCGTCCGTGAAAGCCTCCTGTAAAAGAGACAATAGAACCTTTTTTGCCTTTGATATTTCCAATCTTACGGGCCAGCTTAATAGCCGCTTCATTAGCTTCCAATCCTGAATTACAAAAGAAGACTCTTTCATACCCGCTTAATCCACACAGAAGTTTCGCCAGGCGGGCCTGGGGAATAGTATAATATATATTCGAAGTGTGTATTAACTTTTGCGACTGGTTTCTGATCGCTTTAATAACACCAGGATGACTATGTCCCAAAGCATTAACAGCAATTCCTGAAAGAAAATCGAGATATTTATCCCCTTTTGAATCCCAGACATAGATGCCCTTGCCTTTCACCAATGTAACAGGTATTCGGCGGTAGAGGTCAAAATGATATGAATTTTCTAATTCCTGTGTTGAATCCATAAGGTAAAATCTTTATCCAATTCTAAAAGTCAGCCAGTCGGCCACTACGTTCAAACCTTCTCTCAGGTATGCATCTTCTACTTCGCTTTCCTCAAAAATGACTTCATCAGTTTCTCCTTCTCTCAGTGTTCCATATAATTCTTCCCTGTCAGCATTAATTTGCTCAAGTTCTTTCTGTTGGTTTTTTCTTTCTTCAAGGTTCAAACTTAACTCTGAAAGTTCCTGCATTTTCTTGAAATCTTCATTCAGATTTATCAGTTCTCTAAGATATGGATCATCTTTCAGTCGTTTTTCATGTTCCCTCGCGAGTTTTCGAATGATCTGGTCATCAATGGAATTCATGGTCTTGAATTTTGATGAGTTAATTTTATCCCAGGGAAGCGCACTGGGAAGGGCACTTTCTCCAAAATCTTCTGCACTGAACCTTGAAGGTAATTCTATATCCGGCGTCACGCCTTTATTCTGGGTGCTACTGCCAGTAACCCTGTAAAATTTAGCTATTGTCATTTTGACCTGTCCGGGTTTCTCTTCCCAGGAAGGCAGGAAGCGATCAATATCCAATAAGTTTTGAACAGTCCCTTTTCCATAAGACTGCTCGCCAATAACTACGCCTCTTCTATAGTCCTGGATGGCGCCAGAAAAGATCTCGGATGCTGAAGCGGAAAAGCGGTTGATCAAAACACCCAGGGGACCTTCGTAGTACAATTTATCATCTTCATCTTTCTGAACCTCAACTTTACCTGGTGTATTTTTAATCTGTACCACAGGTCCGTCAG
>CBDUCT010000256.1:0-5754 GCA_965365715.1 uncultured Cyclobacteriaceae bacterium
AGAAAAACAATCCGGTCCTTATCGGTGCACCCGGTGTAGGAAAGACTGCTATTGCCGAGGGTCTAGCCCTTAGAATTACACAGAAAAAAGTTTCTCGGGTTTTATTCGGGAAGCGGGTTGTAACACTTGATCTGGCCTCTCTGGTAGCAGGCACAAAGTATCGAGGACAGTTCGAGGAGAGAATGAAAGCTGTAATGAATGAATTGGAAAAATCTCCCGAGGTTATCCTGTTTATTGATGAACTCCATACCATTGTAGGTGCCGGGGGTGCATCGGGATCTTTGGATGCCTCCAATATGTTCAAACCTGCTTTATCGAGGGGTGAGATCCAGTGTATTGGAGCTACCACGCTGGATGAATACCGTCAGTATATTGAAAAAGATGGTGCGCTGGCCCGGCGTTTTCAGGTTGTTATGGTAGATTCTACTACACCGGAAGAAACTATTACGATATTGAACAATATCAAAGAAAGGTATGAAGACCATCATCATGTAAATTATACGGAAGATGCCATACAGGCTTGTGTTCGACTTTCTGACAGGTATATAAGTGACCGGTTCTTACCCGACAAAGCGATCGACGTTCTTGATGAAGCTGGAGCCAGGGTTCACATTAATAATATCCATGTACCCCAGGAGATTGTTGATCTTGAAGAAGGTATTGAAGATGTTAAAAAGGAGAAAAATAAGGTTGTCAAAAGCCAGAAATATGAGGAGGCAGCCCAATTAAGAGATAAAGAAAAGAAATTAATCAATAAGCTAGAAGAGGCTAAGACTAAGTGGGAAGATGAAACACGCACTAAGCGGTTTGAGGTTAACGAAGAGAATGTAGCTGAAGTGGTTGCCATGATGACTGGTATTCCTACCAATAGAGTAGCACAGAACGAAAGCTCCAAACTTCTTGGAATGGCTGATGAACTAAAGAAACGTGTGGTTGGTCAGGACAATGCCATTGACAAGCTTATAAAAGCCATACAAAGAACACGGGTAGGCCTGAAAGATCCCAGAAAACCCATTGGTTCCTTCGTATTCCTGGGTCCGACCGGTGTAGGAAAAACCGAATTGGCAAAAGTGCTTGCTACATATATGTTCGATAAAGAAGATGCTTTGATCCGTATTGACATGAGTGAATATATGGAGAAATTCAGCGTCTCCAGACTGGTTGGAGCTCCTCCCGGTTATGTTGGATATGAAGAAGGCGGGCAATTGACTGAAAAAGTCAGGAGAAAACCATATAGCGTGGTATTGCTGGATGAAATTGAAAAAGCACATCCGGATGTGTTTAATATCCTATTACAGGTTCTTGATGACGGAACTTTAACAGATGGTCTTGGAAGAAGAATTGATTTCAGGAATACCATTATTATCATGACTTCGAACATAGGTGTCAGAGACCTTAAAGATTTTGGTGCCGGCATAGGATTTTCCACAAAATCCAGAGAATCCAGCATGGATGACCTGATGAAGTCTACGATTCAGAACGCCTTAAAGAAAACATTCAGCCCTGAATTTCTAAACAGGCTTGATGACTTGATCATATTTAACTCGTTACATATAGAGCATATCCATCAGATCATAGAGATTACCCTTGATAGCCTGTTTGCCAGGATTCAAGGCCTTGGTTACAAAGTTGAATTATCAGATAAAGCCAAAGATTTTCTTGCTGATAAAGGATATGATCCACAATATGGGGCAAGACCCTTGCACAGGGCCATTCAAAAATACCTGGAAGATCAGGTTGCTGAAGAGATCCTTAAAGGCGATGTGAAGGAAGGAGATATAATCAGGGCGGATTACCCGGGTAAAGGAGAAGAGCTGACCATCAGTATTAAAAAAGCAAAGAAAAAAACTGAAGATCAGGCATCAAAAGCAACAAAAGCTTCCAAAGAATCTAAAGAATCTAGAGAATCCGAAGAGAAATAATAGATCAAATATCACGTTGAGTGGTATCAAGGTACTTCCGTATAGATAAAAAATTGGTTTTGCCAAGGAAACGTTGGTAAGAGAACTCCCAATCTCATGTAATATTTTTTCCGGATTCAATTAACATTTCAGGCATCCATTCCTTAGATAATCTACTTTCAAAATTTCTGATTGTTAATTAGTGAATTATCTTATACCTTTATCTGGTTTACACCTGATTCCCTATTGGAATTATAATTGCTTCCAAGACAAATAATACATTGATCGATATTAGCACAATCAACATAAACTTGAACACAATATGAGTGAACTGATTAACAACTCTGATGACAGGAAAAAGAAATTGAAAGAATTGATCCTGAAATTACATAAGGGTGAATCTGAACAACAGGTAAGAGCAGAATTAATGCAGAGTCTAAAACAGATCCCTTATGGTGAAGTAGTAGAAGTGGAACAGGAATTGATCAGTGAAGGATTACCGGAAGAGGAAGTCCTTAAACTTTGCGATGCCCATTCAGCAGTATTGGATGGGAATATTGACCTTTCAGCTTCGAAATCAATTCCTTCAGGACATCCATTGGATGTAATGAAAAATGAAAACAGGGAACTTCTCAAAGTAGCCGGACAGATTGATCAATTAATAAGAAAAATATCCGGGAACTCAGAAGATGACTTGAATTCACAATTATTAGGCCTCAGAGGACTTTATAATAACCTGTATGATGTTGATAAACTATATCAGCGGAAAGAATATTTACTCTTTCCTTACCTTGAAAATCAAGGTATAACAGGGCCGCCTAAAGTTATGTGGGGCAAGCATGACGAAATAAGAGAATTAATTAAGGGAAGCATTGAACTACTGCAAACTGATAACATAACCCTGGAAGAATTTGTTGCTTCATCCGAAATCATATTAAAACCGGCTATTAAGGGCGTAATTGATATGACGATAAAGGAAGAACAAATCTTATTTCCAATGACATTGGATAAGCTAACCGAAGCTGATTGGTATGAAATAAGTAAGCAATCTTTAGAAATCGGCTTTTGTTTATATGATCCACCGCTGGAATGGAGACCTTCCTGGGCAATAAAGGATAAATCAGATCTGATCTCATCAAGTGGGAATGGTATTCAGTTACCATCAGGCGGATTTACCGTCGAGGAATTACTTGCCATCTTAAATACGCTGCCCGTTGATATGACTTTTGTTGACCGGAATGATAAAGTTAAATATTTTTCTCAGAGTAAAGAGAGAATATTCCAGAGGAATCGGGCTATTCTGAACAGGGATGTAAGACATTGCCATCCGCCATCAAGCACACATATTGTAGACAAAATTATTGAGGATTTTAAGGCCGGGAAGGAATCCCGCGCACCTTTCTGGATAAATATGGGAAATCAAATGATTCATATTGAATATTTTGCATTAAGAAATGAAAACAATGAGTATTTAGGCACCCTGGAAGTATCTCATGATGTTTCAGGATATCGTGAATTACAGGGCGAACAAAGAATATTATCATATTCAAAGGAGGCGTAATGAAGAAAAATCATATAGTAATTAGTCCGAAGACAAAAGTTCTTCAATTAATTGAAACATATCCTGAGTTAGAGGATGTATTGATTGATTATGTCCCTGCATTCAAAAAGCTAAAGAATCCGATCTTAAGAAGAACTGTGGCGAAAATAGCCACGCTGCAACAGGCAGCCAGCATCGGAAATGTAAATGTAGGCGACTTGATCAATCATTTAAGAAAAGAAGTTGGGCAGGATCTGGTTAAAAATGAAACCGATAATACCTACAATACCCAACAACCTGAATGGTTTGATACAGCAAAGATTGTTCAGGAACTGGATGTGAGGGATATGCTGGCAGCTGGGGAGCATCCTGTAAATCAGGTAATGGCTGATCTTAAGAAGCTCCCACCAGATTCAATATATAAAATGATCGCCCCCTTCCTGCCTGCTCCTTTGATTGATAAAGCATCGAGTATCGATGCAAAACATTGGGTCGTAAAAGAAAGAGAAGACTTATTTATCATATATTTCATCATGAGTGGAAAATGATGGATTTGACTGGAAGGCAATTAAGAAAATTCTGTTTAAATTGAGACCTGGTATATAAATCTTTAAATTCTTCCTGTTATGGGATATCTGAATGCGTACGATATTTCATATACTCATCCTGATAAGGAAGAACTGTTCAAAAATCTGAATTTATCCCTCCAGGGGAATGAAAAAGCAGGTATACTTGGGAAAAATGGTATTGGAAAATCAATATTCCTCAAGATATTAAGTAAAATAAAAACCCCTGAAAATGGTGTTGTCGAATCTTCCTCTGAACCATTTTATGTTCCACAACATTTTGGACAATATAATGACCTGAAGATCGGTGAAGCCCTGCAGATAAATGATAAACTGGATGCGATAAGTGAAATAACCAGCGGGAATGTAAGTAATGAATATTTATCATTATTGAATGAAGATTGGAATATTGAAGAGAAATGCCGGGAAGCTTTCAGCCTTTGGAAAATAAACCATCTTTCCATGAATCAAAAAATGAACTCTATCAGTGGTGGAGAAAAAACCAAGGTATTCCTTGCCGGTATTTTTATTCATAAACCGGAAATAGCCCTACTTGATGAACCTACCAATCATCTGGATACTAAAAGCAGAAATATTTTATACGAATATGTATCAGAAAATAAGAATATACTGTTAATAGTAAGTCATGATCGTGTTTTACTGGACATGCTCAACCCAATTTTTGAATTGACAGAAAATAAATTTATCACATATGGGGGGAATTATACTTTTTACAGGGATATTAAAGAACAACATCTACAAATGTTATTTAAGAACCTTAGAGAAAAAGAAAAGGAATTAAAGACAGCAAAAAAAACGGCAAGAAAAGCGATTGAAAGGAAGAACCGCATGGATTCCAGGGGGGAAAAGAAGCATAAAGGAAATATCCCTCCTGTACTCATGCATCAACTAAAAAACAAGGCCGAGAAAAGTACCTCAAAATTGAGGGAACTTCATTCAGATAAGCTTAAATCCATACAGGATGAAATTTCTGAATCTAGAAAAGATATTCCGTATAATGATCAGATCAAGATGAATTTTGATAACACTACTCTTTATACAGGTAAAGTCCTGGTTAAGGCGGATAAAATCAATTTCAGGTATGGATATCAGAATTTATGGAAGGATGACTTCAGCCTGGAAATAAGAAGTGGTGATCGCCTGATCATAGATGGAGATAATGGATGTGGCAAAACCACCCTCATTAAATTAATACTTGGGGAATTATCGCCAGGCGCGGGCTCCATAGAGCTTGCCAATCTCAATGGTGTATATATTGACCAGGATTACACTCTTATAAAAGATCATTATTCCATATATGAACAAGCTGAACAATATAACGATGGATCTATGCCTGAACATGAAATCAAAATAAGATTATCCAGGTTTCTCTTCGACAGAAGCACCTGGTCAAAACCCTGTAGTTCACTAAGTGGCGGTGAAAAAATGCGGCTTGCCATATGCTCTTTAATGATCAGGCAGCATGCACCAGATCTTTTTGCATTAGATGAACCCACTAATAACCTGGACATCCCCAATATTGAAATTCTCACTTCAGCAATTGGTAATTATAAGGGAACACTGATAGTCATTTCCCATGATAAAAAATTTATTGAGGATATAGGTATTAACAGAAAAATACAGATATTGAACGGTAAGATAAAAACCGATATAATTTATTGATGATTTCTATGATTAAATCTTTACGCATTTTCCAGGTACTTATTATTATTCTATTTATGATGGG
>CBDUCT010000257.1:0-5754 GCA_965365715.1 uncultured Cyclobacteriaceae bacterium
ACTCATCGATTCGCTTATACACTATCCGATAACTATCAGGGAGCCACTGATAAGGACTTCCCCCAATCGCATCGTTCATATTGTTTTCTGATATGGTTATCAAAGATCTATTCTCAAGATCATAGACATATAATGAAATACCCTGTTCACCGATAGTTGTGAAGCCTAATTTCCGGCTGTCAGGGGACCATTTTACATTATCAATCCGGAGTTCACCATCGAGTTCCGTAGGTTTAACTTCCAATTCCTCATCCGTTTTACGGAAAGTAATCCCGGAATAATGCCTTGTCCGGCTGGGTCCGTTGTTTTTCGGATTTATTCTCAAGCCCCCAATTCTGAGTTCCGGTTGCGATAATTGGGCAATAGAGGGCATCTCAGGTCTGTCAAGAATGGCCAGCCAAAGTCCATCGGGGCTTACGACCACAGCTGGAGTAGAGGGTGCTGTGGCAAGGCTTTTTATTGGCTCCGGAGGCTTTTGATACGTTATATCCAGCTGTGCTTCGGCCTGGTTGAACAATAGAAATATCAATAAGCAATAAAGGGCTTTTTGTTTCATGATTCACTGGAATTTACATGTAAAAAATTTCTCTTATACTGTTTTGGCTGAGCTAAATTTAATCTTTTCTGTTAAAAAATATTACAATATAAGATTTTTTATCCCCCATTTTGGGTGATACCAACATGTACGATATTCTCAAAGTGTCCGATAAATATCGTTCACATCTGAACATCCGGGCAATTCATGTTTGTTATAAGTGTCTAAGAGACAATCATATAGGGAAATTGGCATAAAATTGGTCCTATTAATGGCATATCCGATGATATTATGTCTAAGTTCCGAGTTTTTACCACATTTGTCGTTATTGCTTTTTTCAGCGCTTCATTCGTGTATGCTGACGGCAATAAATCCAGGACAGAGGAACTCATAGACAAGCACCAGTCAATAATTGATAAAGCCAAAGTAAAGGATTGGAAAACTTATGCGGATTGCGCCAATGATTTGGTTTCCATGCGGATATGCAATGAGGAGATCCTGTCATGGATCAATAAATCAATTGAGATCAAAGAAACCATTTTCAACAGAACGGTAAAAGGGGACTTCCTCCTGCTTGCCGGTGAGTATAAAAACGCAAAAAAAGAATATGTAAAAGCAATCAGCTTGGCGCAGAAATCAGGCAAGAAAAATGTTATTCCGGATTTACAATGGAAGATCCTTATCGCCATGGGAGTAGAGAATTATGACAACTTCCATGCTGCCCAGAAGTGACACCACACTCAATAGTAATATATCTCAAACGCCCCGGGCTTAAGAAGTCTGGGGCGTTTTTTATCATCGTGCGTATCAGATCAAACCGGAAGGCAGCAAGCCAATCCGTAAGACCTCATGCTATAAGTTCCTTGAGCATTACATGTCTACATTAAGCTCTACAATTTCATCGTAGCCGAAAATCTCGCTCAATGACAGCTCCCTGACAGTACCATAATTCCGGAGGTCATTAAAGTCAATTTTATCCCTGGAACCAATCAATATGGTAACGAATGGTTGATCCTTAACATATTTTTCATGAAATGCCTTAAGATCCTGAAAATCCATTTCCTTAACCCGGTTATAAATGTCCTTTCTCAGGTCATAATCAAGCCCAAGATCTTTAGCACGCTCATAACTTCTCAGGACGGAATATTTTGTGATCCTTTCGCTTTCTATCTGGCTTAAGATTGCCTCCTTTGAAATATTAAAAGCTGTTTCTGATTCCGGCAGATTATTCAACAGGTTAAGCATGGACTTCATGGCCTCCGGTTGTTTATCGGCCTGGGTTCCCACATATGAGAACAGGTAATTAGATTTATCTTTTTTACTACCCAACGAATATTGCGCATAGGCCGCATAGGCCAGGCCCTGGGCCTCCCTGATTTCCTGGAATACTACTGAGTTCATTCCACCGCCGAAGTATTCGTTGAAGATCCTTACTTCCGGCACAATATCAGGATCATATTGTATACTTTTTGATAACATCATGAATTCTGTCTGCACCATATCGTAATCGGTCCAGAAAACCTCAGGTTGTTCATATTCCTTTTCCTCAAATACTACCAGCTGAGGCAAAGGTTCTAATTGTTCGGGTAATATGCAATGCTGGTTTAATACACCTACCAATTCATTTGATTCCTTAGGCCCGTAATACAGGATCCTATGTTCCAAAGAAGTGATGCCCTTGATAATTTCCACCAGTTCTTCTGCCTTAAGGCTCTTTAATTCTTCGTTTGACAAAACATTGGTAAAGGATGAATTCTCACCATATTTTGCATAACTGTATAGTCCTCTCATCAGTATATTCTGCTTATCCTTCATATTATCACTGCGCGCCTTCAATAAACGGCCTATCAGCATATCAAGGGCTTCCTGATCGGGCTGTGGATTGATCAGAAGCTTTTCAAAAAGATCCATGGCTTTACCCATGTTCTCATCCAGTCCGCTGAGGGTAACTGAAGTTCTTTCTGAGGAGGCATTCACTGAAAAACTGCAGCCAAGCTTGTAAAGTTCCTTTTTAAAATCCTCTGCAGGAAGTTCAGGCGTCCCCAGATATTCAAGATACTGGATTGCGACCCCTAATTTAGGATCATTATTGCTTCCCAGATCAAGCAAATAATTCAAAGTGAATAGCTCATTCTCAGTGTTTACCTTCGATAATACCTCAATATCCAACTTCATATTGCCTTTGTCTATATCTGCATTGTAATCCACAAAAACCGGTGTCAATTTAGGTGGTGTAACCGTTTCAATATCTTTATAGAATTCGCTTTTGTTATTGCGGTTGACATCGACCTTGGTGATCTGAGGCTTAAGTATTCTAACTTTATTCGGATCCTCTCCATTTCTTTTGTAAACCACAGCGTAATTATCCTGATATACTCGGTTTGCAAAATCAACAATTTCCTCCTTTGATATATTTTCCATCTGGCTCAGTTCACTTACATAATCGCTCCAGGCTATATCATTCGTAAATGCTGTAACCATATGATTACTCCTGGCGCCATTACTTTCCAGTTGACGCATCTCATTTTGTTTGAAGTCAGCTATAACCGCATCGATGAGCCAGTCTTCAAATTCTCCCTTTTTTAACAGCTCGATCTGGCCCAGTATAAGATCCTTTACCTCTTCCAGGCTTTGGCCGTTCTTTGGCCTGCCCTGGAACACATGTAATGAATAATCCTTCATAGGCAGTGGGAAAGATCCTGCAGCCAATACCAGCTGTTTCTGTGCCAGGTTAAGATCTATCAAACCAGCTTGCGCGTTATTCAGAATCATATCTGCCAGTTGCATTAACAGATAATCTCTGGAGTTTCTACCATCCAGCCTGAATCCCATAAACAATAATTCAGCCTGTGGGCCATAGACTTCCTTCACCACCGGCTCAGTGATTGGAGGTTCCGGATCAAATTGCACGGGTTCTACCGGTGCTTCTTCCCATGTTCCCAAGTATTTATCAATGAGCTTTATCGTCTCTGTATAATCCAGGTCACCGCTCATACAAACCGCCATATTGTTC
Source organism: uncultured Cyclobacteriaceae bacterium (assembly GCA_965365715.1). Classification (GTDB taxonomy): domain Bacteria; phylum Bacteroidota; class Bacteroidia; order Cytophagales; family Cyclobacteriaceae; genus JAGTVG01. Next base: position 3,549 of record CBDUCT010000257.1, read on the forward strand.
GGAACGTAGTATTTATAGAAATACTTTTTAATCTCCGTTATGGAAGGATTCTTCAGATGCTCTATAGTACCGATTCCGGTCTGAGTTCCATAAGGATGACTCTCAAACATACAGGTCAACAAGGTCTCATAGGTCTTGTAAAAATCATTATCCAGGGAGCGGTTCTTTTCTTCGTATACCGTCTCAAGCTCAGTATGAAAAAGCCTGTTTACGATCTCATCAAAGCGTTCCTGCTCTATCATCAGGTATCTTTCAATCTCATTAGCAGGGATATTCGTCATATACACTGTTCTGTCTTCCGCGGTGTAGGCATTAACCCCTTCACCGCCGATCATGGCGAACATCTTATCCACTTCATTGGGTATTGCATAGGCAGAGGCTTCCTGTGATACCTCGTCAATCAAGGCATAGTATTCTGTTCTTTCTTCCTGGTCCGTAAGCGTTGCATAATGGTTAAACATCTGCTCAATACTGTCAATGTATACTTTCTCCTTTTCCCAGTTTGTGGTTCCAAATTTACTGGTCCCTTTGAAAACCATATGTTCCAGGTAATGCGCCAGTCCGGTATTATCGGCCGGATCAAATTTGCTGCCGGCTTTAACGGGTATCAAGACCTGTATTCTTGGTTCATCCGTATACTTCGACAAGTAGACTTTCAGTCCATTTTCAAGGGTGTAAATGCGGGTGTTGGTCGGATCATTGGTTGAATATTCATAATCATAACCATCTTCTGATGCGAATTTAGTTTCAAATGAATTTTCTGCCGTGCCGGTACATCCGTAAATTCCCAGCATGGCAACAACTAAAGTGTAGAAAAAGAAATTTCGTTTCATTCTTATTTGTTTTATAAATTATCTAAATTTTTTTTCAGTTTAATCAAATCTCCGGCTTCTATCTATAGCCTCAACCAAAATGCTTTCATGCTGCTTGACCTGGCTATCAGTCCACTTAAATTTTTCCTTAAAGGTAATTAATATTTCTTTTTTATATTTTTCCACTGTTCCAATCCAGAAATACAATCTTCCTGTTCTTCTTTCTAAAAAGTCCAGTGGCACACATACCATTTCAGCATCTATACAAAATACCAGTTCCGATTTCAACAACTTCAACTCAGGATCATTACCGGCGAAATTATCCTGATGCTTTAGAATCGTATCTGTTTGCTTACCATAATTGTGTACAAGATAGGAAGCATATTTCTCAGGTAAATTGAGCTTTGCTAAAAGACTTCTGATTTCTTCCATATAGATAGAAACATCCCTGGAGTTTATGAAATCATTGCCATTGAGTGGGATCTTCAATGTCCGGCATTTATCGTACTCTTTGCCTGTATTACGGGAAATGTCTTTTGCAATCTTATCGACTACCTTTTCAGCCATTTTCCTGTAACCCGTTAATTTTCCACCAGCCATAGAAACCAGGCCCGAGGAAGAAACAAATATTTCATCCTTCCTTGATATTTCAGATGCCGACTTCCCTTCCTCAAATATCAGAGGTCTCAGCCCGGACCAGCTCGACTCAATATCATTTAAATTGAGATCGATATCAGGGAACATTTCATTAACAGCATTTATCAGGTATGATGCATCTTCTTTATCCACTTTGAGTAGATCCTTATCTCCTTCAAAGGGGGTATCAGTCGTTCCAATATAAGTAGTCTCGTCACGAGGTATTAAGAAGATCATACGGCCATCTTCTATTTCAAAATACATCGAATGATGGAGGGGAAGCTTTTGTTTCGGCACGACCAGGTGAACGCCTTTAGTCAGGTATAATTGTTTTCCTTTTTTCGATTTATTCAGAGCCCTCAGTTCATCTACCCAGGGTCCGGCAGCATTGATTATATGTTTGCCCTTAATTGTTAAATTCGCATTCGATATTACATCCTTACAGTCAATCCCTGAAACTTTACCATTATCATACTGAAACCCCATTGCTTCCATATAATTGATACATGTTGCGCCATGTTGATGCGCTGTTTTAATGATCTCGATGGTCAGACGTGCATCATCGGTCCGGTATTCAGCATAAAGCCCACTCCCCTTTAGTTTGTCCGGAGGCAGGAGCGGTTCTTCCTTTAGAGTAGATCTCTTTCCCAGCATTTTTCTTCTGTCATCCCCTTTCACGCCAGCAAGAAAATCATACAGTTTCAGTCCGATCGAGATACTGAACATCCCCATCGATCCGTTTTTGAGCACCGGGAGCA
>CBDUCT010000258.1:0-5739 GCA_965365715.1 uncultured Cyclobacteriaceae bacterium
TTGCCTATTGAATTGCATACAATTTTGATCTTTCCACTTTCACCAGCATTTCTGGGTTCTTTAGGCCAGGTTGGGGCAGCACATCCACATGTCGTAACGATCCTGGATATCACCAGCGGTTCTTTGCCTTCATTAGTGAATTTGAAATAGTGTTCTACTACATTTCCCTGGATGATATCCCCAAAATCATGTTTCGTCTTGTCAAATTTTAAATTTGGTCCATTCTCCGCCTGTGCATATATACTTACGGAAGAAAACAGTATAATAAAAAGAGAAAACAATGAATTTCTGATCATCAAAGTCTGTATTTTAATTTAAAGATACGAATAACCAGGGTTTTAGTTAAAAAAAGCTATCACTGAAATTCAATAGATATAACTCTTTTGTTGCCCTGGTGATGCCCGTATACAGCCACCGGAGATAAGAAACATCAACAGATTCAGCCTTCAGGTAACCCTGGTCGAGGAATACGATCGGCCATTGTCCCCCCTGGGATTTATGACAGGTTATGGCATATTTAAATTTTATCTGAAGGGCATTTAAATATGGATCTTCAGCCATAGCCTGATTAAACTCCTTTTTTGTAATGCCTTCATATTGACTGGCGACATTTTCATACAGTTTTTGATTTTCCTCATTGGTCATAGAAGGGCTTGGTGCAGAGAGGGTGTTTAAAATTACCTTTGCTTCAATATCGTGGTGATCCGGGTAATCAATCAACCTCAAGGTCAGATCGGCAAACCTCAGCCCATACCGGTCTTCAGTATTGGAAATCTTCAGGACCTCTGCGAAATCGCCATTCGCCAGAAATCCTGCCTCAGAATCTTCCCCGAGCCAGTAATAATTGTTCTTAACGATCATAATATAGTCACCGGCATCGATCTCATCTTCGAAGAACAAAAGATTCCTCCTGATAAACTGATTATACATATTGGCCTGCTTATTGGTTTTACATATGATAATGCTATCCTCCATCCCAAATTTATCATATGCATAACGAAGGCCATCCTCCAGTTTATCACTTTTCATTTTAAAAACATCCCTGAACGATCTTGAATTAAACTTAATTTCTAAATTATCCAGGCTGATCTTTTCCCTAAGATCAGTTGCATTGGATAATATCCCAGAGTCCTGTTCCTGACGGACCACATCTTTCAATTCATGCTCAAGAACCATTAATTTGTACCTGAGCTCCAGGTTTTCCTTATCAAGTGCACCACTGTATTCCTGTCCAACAGGGGGCAATTGAGCCGTATCACCAATAAATACGATCTTATTCGATGGGTCTTCAAAAACAAAACTGGTAAGGTCTTTAAGCAAGCCTGACCTCCCGAATTGCTGATCATCATAGATCATGGAAGATTCGTCGATAAAAAAGATCGTGTTTTTACGATAATTCTTAACTCTTTTAAATCGTAATTCTCCGGTATTCTTATCTAATTGAAGTTTATATATGATCTTATGTATCGTAAATGCCTTTCTCTTAGAATAAGATGATAACACCTTGGCGGCTCTTCCCGTGGGAGCCAACAACATGTATTTGTAATTAAAGAGGGGCAAAATCTTAACTAGGGAGGAAATTATAGAAGTTTTGCCGGTACCTGCATAACCTTTTACAAGAAAGGTGTCCGGTCCGTCTTGTGACAGGAAGTGGTCGAACAATGTAAACAGATCCTGCTGGTCTCTGGTTGGATTGTAGGGAAATTTATTTTTAAGTATTTCTGAAATTTTTGGCAAATCGGTGATTTAATTTCAAACTTTATATGTTTTAATCTATGGAATATAAACCATAATTCTTAGATGGAAGAAAAGATAATTGAAAAATTTGGGAATAAGTTAAGGGTAAGGGTTTGCGGTATTTTAATTGAAATGGGCAAGATCCTTTTAATCAGACACAAATCACTTGGTAAAAACGGTGTGCTCTGGGCACCTCCTGGTGGAGGCATGCTGTTTGGTGAGCGTGCTGAAGAAACGATAAAGCGGGAGTTTGAGGAGGAGACGGGATTGATGATTAAGGTAGAACGTTTTTTATTTACCCATGAATTTCTTAAGCCGCCACTACATGCTATTGAACTGTTTTTTGAAGTAAGCCGGTTGGGGGGTGCATTAAAAACCGGATATGACCCTGAAATGAAAAAAAATGAACAGATCATAACCGATGCAGCCTATTTGGATATAGATCAGGTAAGGGAAATGGATCATGATTCGATCCATAATGTGCTCAGGAAGGTGAAGAACCTAAAAGATTTACTTTACCTGGATGGATATGTAAAATTTGAAGAATTTACTTAATTCCCAATTAATTATATTGTAATTTTATTTTTTAATTCCGTATTATTGCACAAGAATAAACTCCATAAAAATGATAACGAGAATAATATCTATCGTATTTTTATTAGTAGCCGTCTACCTTGGTTACTACCTTGTTGATAGTGTGAAATCCGTAATTGATGAGGAAGCATATATAACGAAGACAGAGGCCAGTATCATCGAAAAACTCAAGCTCATCCGGGATACTGAAGTAGCATATCAACTCGTACATGGGAAATATACCTCTGATTGGGATTCCCTGATCAGTTTTTTAGACTCAGGAACTATTTATATTACTGAAAGAAGGGAAGAGATCATACCTAAGGAATATGGCACTGAAGAAATAATTGTCCATATTGATACAGTTGGTAATATGAGTGCTAAAGAGTATGTTTTCACTGAAATGAATCTTCTTCTAGCAAGCGACACCGGCGTTATTCAATCCATGAATTTTAAGGTGGGTGACCAAATCACAAAAAACTTTCAGCTTTATACATTGCTGACACCAGAAAAACTTTTTAAAGTCCGCTCACAATATGAAGGTGTCGTTACGGAATTATATGCTGGCACTAATGACAAAGTAAATAAAGGAGACAATATTGCAGAGATGGTCAGGCATAAATTCCCGATGAATACAGACATTTCAAGATTAGCTTATATCCCTGGTACGGATAAGAAATTCGATATATTTGCTGATAAAATTAATCGAAGTGGTGTTTGGATAGATGTTTTTGAAGTTAAGGATGTAAATCCGGTTAATCCTGAGAGAAGGAAGAACAATAACGAAAAAGCATTACGCGTAGGATCAAGGACTGATGTAACCATTGCAGGAAATTGGGAATAAATTTTGACTGTTTCTTCGACACAATTCAGGTTATTACGTAAAGCAAAAGACCCCAAATTCAACATTGATGATCTAGAGCATTATAATTTAATGCTTCAGGCAGGGTTTAGTGATATTCAATTATGCATAACTGATTCCAGAAAGAACAGGATCCTCCTGATCGAGGATTATGTGATGCCGGGAGTCACGAACCAGGTTGAAAGTGTTGAATGCCTTGATTGCTTGTTTGACGACCATCACCTCCTGTTGGCCGGATTCTGGAATAAAATAAAAGTACTTGTTAAGAACAGGCGGTTTTCAATTGTCCCCAAAGAACTTTTTGTCGAGGAAAACACAAAAGACTACATAAGCATCAATGCACCCCTCGACGATCAACAGCATGAATGTTTCCATAATACTTATAAGGGCCTTTCCCTTGTGAATGCTTTTGCAGTTAGTAATCAGGTGATATCTTTTATTGATAAGACCTATAAATCAAAACAGATCCAGTATTTTCACCAGAGCAGTGCTTTCATCAATGGTTTTAACAGATATTTTGACGGAAAGGAGAATACCAATGTGTGCTTATACCTTGACAGGTTTGTTTTGCATATCGCTGTCTTTAAAAAGGGAAAGTTCAAATTTTACAATCAGTTCCCGGTTAAGAAATTCGATGACTACATACGTTACGCTGATTATGTGATCAATGAGCTTTCTATCAATGTTGAAAAGGATAAATTCTACGTTTGGGGATATCTTGGCAGTAAATCAAACCATTTTAAAATCCTCAGGAAAAAGTATCCTACTTTGAGATTCGGCGAAAGACCAGTTGGCTTAAAACTTGGATATGTATTTGACGAAATCCCGGAACATCAGTATTTTGATCTATTAAGTTTTAACTTCCTCTCAAAGAAATCATGAAAAGGGTAGCCCTCTTTCCCGGATCTTTTGATCCCTTCACCAGGGGACATTATGACATCGTCATCAGGGGTCTGAAATTATTTGATGAGATCATAGTTGCCATTGGACAGAATACCAAGAAGCAAAGGTATTTTCCACTCGAATTGATGATTGAAAAAGTGACGGAGACTTTTGAAAAAGAGGATAAGATCAGCGTAGTAACATATAATGAACTTACCGCTTCCTTTGTAAAAAAGTTTGATGCCAGGTATTTGTTGCGTGGCCTCAGAAATACCACTGATTTCGAGTATGAAAATAGTATAGCTCAGGTGAATAAGTACCTGAATTCAGATCTTGAATCAGTGTTTCTGATCACTTCTCCCGAATATGCGGCTATAAATTCTTCTATAATCAGGGAAGTTCACAGATATGATGGGGATATAAACGTATTCCTGCCTTATACGCTTTAAGCTTTTTCGATGCTTTTATAATATTTTCTGAATACCTGTCTTATGGAAGGATAGGAATTATATAATGCACCCTTGATCTCTCCTGGTGTCATCCATCTGACTTCCTCAATCTGTTCCTTCGCTTCCGGTTTCATTTCGGAATCATCCAGGCATGTCATCCTGTACCAGCTTGTCTTTTTTAGAATGTTTTTTCCATTTCGCTTATAGGTATGATAAGTATTACACACCTTTTCTTTTTTCTTCACTTTTATATTACATTCCTCTTCTACTTCACGCACGGCTGTATCAGCAATTTTTTCTTTATTGTCTTTTTTGCCTTTGGGAAGGTCCCATTTTTTCATCCTGAATATCATCAGGATGTTACCGTTCTTTTCAACAATACCACCACCTGCTTCAATAAAGGTATATTCCTCTTTTATATGGTTTACAGCATCTTTAAAGTTATCAACCTGGAAGGTAATCGAATCAATTTTCTTGTTGCTGTTTGATTTCAATAGTTGAAGGTATTGATCAATTACTTCTACTGATGCATGCTGAATAAGAACATCCCCTGAAAATGTTTTAAAGTCAATCTTGTTATTGGCCTCAACCAGCAAAGTATCATAATTCTTAAGAATGACTTTCTTTTTTGAAGGAATGATCCTGAACGGATTGTCGTTAATAAATATCTTCATTTATTGATCTTCTCTACCTGTAATATTACTGTGAAATAATTCAAAAATTGTGTAATTAGGAAAATTATCTCAATGATAAATCATTAAAACTTATATTTTTGTTTCATGACAGAAAATATAGAAACAGCACGCCAGATCGTATTGTATCTTTTGGATATCGGGGCAATAAAACTAACCCCTGACGAGCCTTTCACCTGGGCTTCAGGATGGAGGTCACCGATTTACTGTGATAATCGCCTGGCATTGTCATTTCCGGAGATCCGGGATTATATCAAGCATGCCTTATCTTCAGCCGTAAGTGATCACTTCAGCAGCAGTGAAGCCATTGCCGGGGTGGCCACTGCAGGAATACCTCAAGGAGCTCTTGTAGCGGATGAACTGGATCTTCCTTTCATTTATGTTCGTTCAAAGCCTAAAGGACATGGTTTGACCAATCAAATTGAAGGCCATGTTGTGCCTGGTCAGAAAGTTGCCGTAATCGAAGACCTTGTTTCAACCGGTGGCAGCTCGTTAAAGGCGGTTCAGGCAATCCGGGATGCGGGGATGGAGGTCCTGGGCATGG
>CBDUCT010000259.1:0-5719 GCA_965365715.1 uncultured Cyclobacteriaceae bacterium
AGTTTTACAGCTGGTATAATGTCCCGTTTGCTGTTGCCTACCATCCAGGACTTGCCCGGATCGATGTTAAATTTAGCCATTGCCTTTTCAAACATAAGGGAATCAGGTTTTCTAAGCAGAGAATTTGAAAAATCGGGATAGTAGGATGAATAATATATCTTATCGATCAGGTGACCTGTTTCTTCCATCATATAATCGTGGCATTTCTGCATATCCTGTTCGGTGAATAAACCCCGGGTTATGCCAGCCTGGTTGGTAACGACAATCAATAAATAGCCGTTTTGATGCAGTATAGACAATGCTTCCCTTACCCCCGGAATAATCCTGAAATCATCTAACTTAAAGGTATATGTACCACGTTCTTCATTGATCACACCATCGCGATCAAGAAATACACATTTATTCATTATCCCATTTCAATTTTCACATCTTTGCTGACCGGATGGCTTACACAGGTTAGAATATAACCTTCCTCTATCTCTTCATCCGATAGCCCATCAGGGTCATCCATTTTAACATTTCCTGAAAGCAATTTCCCCCGGCAACTGGTACAGATTCCTCCCTGGCAGGAGAAAGGCATATTGATATCCGCGTCCAGGGCTGTTTCCAGAATGTATTCATTACTTTTTACCACTATCTCATGCTCTTCGTTATCCAGCAAGATGGTAATCCGGCTTTCTGTATCAGAACTTCTCTTTTCTTCGGCTGCAGCAGTCTCATTAGTTTTTGTACCAGGGCTATAGAAACTTTCCTTATGCCGGTTTTTCTTATCTACAGACAGAAGGTCAAGCCCTGATTCTACTGTATCCATCATGCCTCGCGGGCCACAAGTGAACACTGAAGATCTTTCTGCCTTTATCTGATTGCGCTTGAAAATATCCAGGATTATTTCCCTGCTCAGTCTGCCTTTGAGCCCATCCCAGTTTTCATCGGGTTTAGAAAGAATATGGATCACATTGAGGCGGTCATGATACTTATCTTCTAACTCATCAAGTAATTTTTTATAAATTATAGAATCTTCTGTTCTGTTCTGGTAAATAAGCGTAATATCGGATTTGGGCTCTGATACGAGAGCAGATTTCATTATGGACATAATGGGAGTCATTCCACTTCCTCCCGCAAATAACACGAAACTACGTTCATTCTCTTTATTGAATTCTGTTGTGAAATTGCCTTTGGGTTCCATGACCTTTAACTCATCTCCAGGCTTTACCTCGTCGACCAGATATTTAGAGACATTACCATTGTCAACTTTTTTTACAGTTACACATAGTGAAGAATCAACATCCGGGGATGAACTTAATGAATAGGATCTTCGGATCTCCTCTCCCTCAATATTCAGGATCAAAGTAAGGTATTGTCCGGGCAGATAAGTGATATTATTCTGAGGATTGTAAAAAACAATAGAAACAGCATCATCAGTTTCTTTATTTATTTCTTTTACTGTTAGGTTATAATACCTTGCACCTGAAGATCCTTTGATCTTATCATTTTTAATATTCTTCTTGAATAAGCTTAATACCATTTTATAATCTTTAAAGCAATTTGATATTTGACCCGAAGGGGTACTTAATTCCTTGAATTACCCGCTAATCTCCTCACTCCTGCAAATTTATAATTTATCAATATCAATTTGCTTGTCTCAGCGGAGAGATATTTAAAATAGTTATAACCTGATTTACCAAAAATTGTTGGTTTTTAGGATTTATTAGATGGATTTTTTATTGTAATTTATACCTTTGCTCTTTCTAATTTTTATACTATGAACAATTCGGAACTCCTCGCTATTTCTCCGGTTGATGGCCGGTATCACAAAGTAACAAAAAGCCTTGCACCTTATTTCTCGGAATTGGGATTATTTAAATACAGGATCCAGGTTGAGATTGAATATTTTATTCATTTGGTAGATTTACCCCTGCCCCAGCTTTCAGAATTTGACCGGGAATTATTTGATGATTTACGATCGATATATCAAAATTTTGAGGAGAAAGGAGGGGTAAGGATCAAGGAAATTGAAAAAGTCACTAACCATGATGTAAAAGCTGTAGAGTATTATATTAAAGAGCAATTTGATAATCTTGGCCTTTCAGCATTCAAAGAGTTTATTCATTTTGGTCTTACATCCCAGGATATCAATAACACGGCCACGCCTTTATTGGTCCGGGATGGTTTTGAACATGAAATTTTGCCTAAACTGGATTCCTTGGTACACCTTCTCTGGGATATCAGTGAGCAATGGGAAAAGATCCCAATGCTTGCCAGAACCCACGGACAGCCAGCCTCCCCGACAAGGCTGGGTAAGGAAATTCAGGTTTTCCATCAACGCTTAAAAAACCAGATAGAGTTATTAGCGCATGTGCCGCATTCCGCTAAATTTGGGAGTGCATCCGGAAATTTTAATGCACATTACGCTGCCTACCCTGAGTTTGACTGGCATGAATTTGCGGATGAATTCATTCATGGTCTTGGACTGGCCAGGTCTTTCCCGACCACCCAGATAGAGCATTATGATAATATTGCAGCATTTTGTGATGGTATAAAAAGGATAAATAACATTCTTCTTGATTTTGCCAGGGATATCTGGCATTATATATCCATAGAATATTTTAAACAGAAGATTGCTAAGAATGAAGTTGGCTCATCTACCATGCCGCATAAAGTGAATCCTATAGATTTTGAAAATGCTGAGGGCAACCTGGGTTTAGCCAATGCCTCTTTTGAGTTTTTTGCTTCTAAGCTTCCAATATCCAGACTGCAACGGGATTTGACAGATTCAACGGTATTGCGAAACATTGGTATCCCATTGGCGCATAGTTATATCGCGTATAATTCCTTAATCAAGGGAATCAATAAACTGGAATTGAATGAAGCCAAATTAAGTGAAGATCTTGAGAACAACTGGGTGATCATAGGAGAGGGGATCCAGACCATCCTGAGAAGGGAGGGATACCCTGAGCCATTCGAGGCGGTTAAAGCCTTGACCAGGAAAAATGAAAAGATCACCAGGGAAAGTATCGCAGAATTTATTGATGGGCTGGATATTAGCATGGCAGTAAAAGAAGAATTAAAGGCATTGTCGCCTGGCAATTATATTGGTCGGTAGACCCCGGATCCTCATCGTCAGAATCCTACGGATTGGGCGGTAGGCCCCTGATTCTCATCATCAGAATCCTACGGATCGGGCGGTATGCCCCGGATCTTCACCATCAGAACCTTACTGATCGGCCGGCAGGTTTCGGATTCTCACTATGAGTCCTCTTTCCCTCATCCCACAAAATCACCGTACTGGTATCGGCATTGCTTATATTTTTTGTTCAGTCTGATCTGCCAGCCAGGTCCGTTTTTAAAAAAGAGCACTGTTTTTACCCCCAAATTATGCATGAACCTGCTGAATCCATTCCTGTTGGGGGGCATCTTCTCAGGTACGATCAGGTATTCGAATCCAAATTTTTTGGTGACTTCCTCGAAGCATTTATTCCCGCTTAAGGTACCTTTTGAATCGCTTTTTACAATATAGCGGATCTTATTTTTCTTTGGACCTTCTTTTTTTGCATCAGGTCTGGCCTTCGGATTTGTAGCCTGTGTGGATAATATATCCCCGTTTTCTGAGATGGATTGCCCAAATCCTTTCAGGCATAACAGAAATAAACCAACAAAAATTACTTGATAAGTCAATAGCCGCATTCCCGGGGTGTTGCTTTCACACAAAGGTAGGGAATCATAGATATTATCATATCATTCTATCAGGAATCTGCTTCAGGATCATATAATGTCACATTCTCCTCAAAATCATACAAAGTCAGCAACCTCAGGTTATAATAGGCGGCCCAGAAACTTCTTAGGGATTCGATATAAGCCCTCTTGGCATCATCCTTATCGCGCAGTGCGAGATTTAAATCGGTAATACTGATTTTACCAATCAGATAACGGTTTTTGGCAATTTCATATCTTTTGTCCGCTATTTCATCTGCTTTCTGGGAGATGGCAACCTGGTCAATAAGCATCTTGAATTGCTTTACCTGAGTGAATATTTCCTCATCGAAGTTAATTTCCTCCAACTGGATGGTATATTCCTCCAGCTTCAGGCTGGCTTCCGCTGTTTTAACCCTGGATTTCTGACGGCCCCAATCTACAATAGGTATCTGGAAACCAATACGCACCTGTGTTCCGTTTACCGTGTTCGTATACATATCAGGCAGACCCGTGGTAGAGTATCCTGAAAGGCCATATCCGGCTTCAAGCAAGGCATTCAGTCCCGTTTCCCCACGTGCCTGTGCTACATCCCTTTCAGCTTCAAGTTGTCGTCTGACAAATCCGACGGCATCCGGCCTGTTTTTCCTGGCAATATCAATGGCTGCATTTTCATTCACATTGAATGTCGGGATAAAAGCAGGAAGTTCCAGTGTAACATTATCTATATAGGTAATTCCTACGAAGGTTTTCAATCTTAATCCTGATGTTTCTAGGTCGACCAATGCCTGGGCCACTTGCTGCCTGGAGTTCATTACATTAAGCTCAAGATCCAGAAGTTCATTTTCAGCGATCCTTCCCAGGTTATACCTTCCTTGTCCGATCTTATAGATCGTATCATTGTTGGCCAGGTTTTTTTGGGCTATCTCCAGGCTGATCTGAGCCAATAACAGATCAAAGAACCGGTTGGTGGCAATCAGGGATATGTTTTCCAGGTCTTCCACGAATTCCCTTTTTGACTCTTCATACCTGAGCGGTTCTATGCGTTTATCCCATTTCAGGTCATTAAAGAAGAACAGGGGTTGTTCCAATCCTATTCCTACAGGCACACCACTATAGATTTTTTCATCCGTTTCAAAATTATCAAATCTGTTAACTCCGGAGGTAAGACTAAACCTCGTACCTGTTACAGACAATGATTGCTCCAACCTGAGATTTACATTTGAATTATTCTGGTTTACCAACCTGAAATCATAGGATCCGTCGGGTTGCCGTACTTCGTCAAATCTTCTGGTCCAGCTTGGGAATACACCATCCAGGGATAACTGGGGATTGTAATTTGATTTAAAAACCCGGTATTGCCAGTACCGGTTTTCCTTTCGCACAGATGCCTGGAGGGCCCATATTGACCGGTTCCTGGCAAGGCTGACTATTTCTTTCAAGTCGAAGGTTTCAGTTGTTACCAATAAGGTATCCTGTCCGTAGGTAATGATTGAAATACAGGAAAACGCAATTACAAAAAATAAAGATTTAATATTACTCATAACGCAAAGAAGTTATAGGATCCTGTTCCGCAGCTCTTCTCGCCGGGGTGATACCGAAAATCAGTCCGACCGTAGCTGCGACTCCAAATGATACAATAATTGAAAATGAGGTGACAATTGTAGGAATATCTGCAATATTGGAGATGATCAAAGCCATTATAACACCCAATATCACCCCGATTATTCCGCCGGAAATACTGATCATTACAGCCTCCAGGAGGAATTGCTGAACAATATCGATTTTTTTCGCTCCCACGGCAAGCCGGAGGCCGATTTCCTTGATCCTCTCCAGGACAGATGCCAGCATAATATTCATAATGCCGATACCACCTACTACGAGAGAAATTCCGGCAATTGCACCCAATACTATATTAAAAATATTCTTAGTTCGCTGTTGTTGTTTCAATAACATCTCCGGGATGGTGATCTCATAGTCCACGACATCATAATGCCTGCGCCTCAGCATCCTGGATATGATCTCAGCA
>CBDUCT010000260.1:0-5716 GCA_965365715.1 uncultured Cyclobacteriaceae bacterium
CCTGGTCTTTTGACATACGGTAAATACTTTGTTGCATGGATCATCTGAATAATCCATATAGTTGTCGACGGGTCGGTCACCTCCACCGCACTCTTCATCGGTTGGACATCCGAGGAACATACTTGACCATCTGGCATCCGAGCATGTTGGTGTATCATCACAATAGTCATCCACATTACATTTGCCATCACCCCAGACATGTCTCAATCCTAACCAGTGGCCTACCTCATGACTGGTGATTTTCCCCTGGTGATAGGGCTTGGGAACATTTTGGGTGGTCCCAAACGTCAAATAATTCATGACTACTCCATCAGTCGATTCCGAACCTTCATTTTCTCCAAGACCATCCAATCCGGAACCACTTGGGAATTGAGCATAACCCAAAAGGCCCTGACTCTGGTCTCCAAATTTTACAGTCCATATATTAAAATATTGGAAGGGATCCCATATTGTTTTTTCTTTTAATATGACTTGTATAGCAACCTGATCCCAATCCTCTCTTAAGCCATTAACCCTGTCAATACCGGGCTCAAGCATTCTTTGTCCATTCGGATTCCAGATTGCAGGAGCAAATTCAATTTCAATGTCCGCGCTTACTGGATTATCATTAGCACCGGTACCATACCTCCTGAAATGTTCATTCAGGGCATCGATCTGGGTTTTTACCTGTAATTCCGATAAATTAGGTCCCGTCCCAACAGGTTCTCCATTATGAATGACATGGACTACAACAGGGATAGTAAGGATCTCATCAGCGATCCTGCCACTCGCCAACCCTTCCTGGTACCTTGCGATCTCTTCCTGAAGTTTCATTTCAAATTCCTCAAGGGTTCCCAATGCTGGATTATTGGCCCGTAGTAAGGCATCCATTTCCATTGTCGAACACCTTCCTCTTTCCATTATTTCGCGGGATTCATCATCAAAAAAAGCCTGGCCAAATTTGGCAGCTTTCTCCTGAACGGAGGAAGAAGCTTCCTGCGATGTTGACAGATCGTTCTGCGCTAAAAGTGAAAAAGGAATAAAAAATACGATTACAAGATTAATCCAGTGATTTTTCATGATTTCTGATTTTTAAGATATTTGGTCTCAGTTCTTCGATTATGAGTGTATAAGGTTCTTTTTTGTTAGATGGAAAGGATATTTTCATATCCTTACTGTTAACCAGTTCCCAGTTTCCCTGGATCTCTACTCTGGAATCATCCGGGGCAATATCATAGAGGATGAAGTTCCCATCCTTTTTGAATTCCATGCCCTTTCTGCTCCATCCAAGTGGAAAATCATATGAAGACGGGCGATAGATTTCATACCCGGGGGTATCCTCTTCATAGGAATGCCTCCACTTTTGGATAAGGCTTGGATCTGTAAGAGATTGGGAGGATTGATGCAGCAACATGACAACCGTCAGGATCGCAATCAGCAAAATATGAATGGGAATGATTTTTATGCTGTTAAGGATATATTTAAATACTTCCATGTTCTATGTAATCCATGTTAAATCCATAATCTCTGTTTTCCGGTATTAAGATTTAACCGTGATTATGATTGCTGTTTTATTTATCGATTTTTAAACTCATTACTTGCATGGCACATTCTCATTTCATTTTGCCATGGGCCCTATTACGTGCCAGGCATTTTAGAGTCGTTATCAATTAATATAAATTTAGCAGGGCGCATGATATCATGAATCACCAGAAAGTGGTATAAAAGTTGTATTTTCTAAATCTGGTAAAACGACCCTGAAGGTATTATGCATATCATAACCTACATATTTTAAAGCACCCTGATTTTATGGATTCAGTACCGCTTTCCAACCGCTGCCTTCTTTGACACATACACATTTCATTCCATCTGTTGCATCTTCACATTCCTGCAGGCTATTGAATGTTTTATCAGGGCAATCTTCATCGCCATCGTTGCATGAGCTAAAAGCAATCATTAAACCAATAGATAGTGTCAGAAAAAAGGTTTTTACGATAAGTTTCATTTTTTAATTTTTTTAAGGATAGAGATTTATTTAATGGGTGATCTCTTTCAAATTAATTCTCAGAAGTTATATCCATTGAATATTATAATGCCAAGGATGAACGATACTTTCAATTTAATCCTTCTCAAATTTTACAGCCTCACCGAACCGGAATCGAGCGGAAAAGCCCCGGTTGTCAGCATAAAATCCATGTCTATTCGTCTGGAAAATTGCGGGCCTCCAGTCGAAGACGATGGTCAATGGAAAATTAAAAGTTATTGAATAGTATATTGATCACATAATTGGAATGCATGATTCAAATCGAATAAGAATGTTGAATCACCTATTGGAATTGTAACAACTTTGGCATTCCAGGTGATTCAACATCTACAATTATAATTTACTGTACCTTGCAATAATGGAAGAATCCGATGGAAACACATTCATCCCAGTTCACCTCCGGTTCAGTTTCAAAACACTCTGTAATAAAATCAATACATTGCTGTTTCTTTTCCGCATCGGTTTCACACAGACTTTCCTGGCAATACACGGATGCATCAAATTCATCACTTTCAACAATGACCTCCACGATCCAATCCTGTACGGTAACACCATCCTCAGCAGTCACAGTAATCGTGACATTGCTGCTATAATCACCAGCTGTTCCGCTCGTCGGCACTGATGTGGCACCAGGAGAAAGTGTCCATGTCGGTGTTAAGCTCGTAGGATCCGTACCCATAACCACTTCTACAGTGATCTTATGGTTTTCTCCATCAATCAGGGCATCCCTGGTTTGTTCTGGAATCTCAAAAGCAAGGATGTCCGTTTGATTACTCGCACCTGGGGCTGCTTCCGAAACATTAACTTTCCAATCCTGGACGGTCACTCCATCTTCTGCTGTTACCGTAATGGTTACCTCACTACTGTAATCACCTGCGGTTCCACTTTCAGGATCGGATGTGGCACCAAGTGATACTAAAAATATAGGTGTAAGATTTGTAAGATCGGTTCCATTGATCACTTCGATGGCTATTGTGTGGTTATTAGGATCAATTATCGCCAGTGAGGTTTGCTCAGCCATCAAAAAGATCATGATATCGGTAGCATCACTTAGTTCTGCAGAAGCTTCTGTAACTGTAACTGTCCAATCCTGAACTGTAACACCATCTTCAGCAGTTACAGTAATGGTAACCTGGCTACTGTAATCCCCCTCCGTTCCGCTTGCTGGCACTGAGGAAGCACCGGCAGATAAGGTAAATGTCGGAGTAAGCATTGTTAGATCTGCACCATTCTCCACCTCTATGGCCACCGTGTGATTTGTATCATCGATGTCAGCATCACCGGTCTGTTCAGGCAATGTAAAGGTCAGTATATCCGTTGCATCACTCAAAGTTGGTGCGGCAACTGTTACTGTTACACTCCAGTCCTGCTTTGTAACTCCATCTTCAGCAGTCACTGAAATTGTTACAGGGCTATTGTAATCTCCCTCTATACCACTGACTGGCTCAGAAGTAGCACCTGAAGACAATGTAAAGGTTGGTGTCAGTTTGGTTAGATCCGTACCATTCTCTACCTCAACATCGATCGTATGTGCATCATTATCAATATCTGCTGCACCAGTCTCTTCGGGGAAAGAAAACGTCAGAATATCTGTAGCATTCGCACATGCTTCAGAAATCGTTACTTTCCAACTGGCTGTAGTACCGTCTTCGGCTGTTACCATAATGGTGACCTGATTACTGTAATCACCAGATGATCCACTTGCAGGTGAGGCTATTGCACCTTCTGAAATGGTAAATGTTGGCGCCAGATTTGTAAGATCCGTGCCACATTCTACTTCTGAAACCACCGATAGATTTGAACTATTGATGGTTGCAGAACCTGTTTGACCAGGGGCAGAAAAGGAAAGTATGTCCTTTTCACTGCTTAAAGGTTCCTCAGGATCATCACTACATGAATACATGGTAGTCAGTCCTCCAAGAACTAAAGCTAAAACAAGAAATTTAAAGGTAGTTTTCATTTAATAACGTTTTAATTTATAATACAATCTGAAAGGCAACATCAGGTATTACTTACTATTTTATATAACCTATCAGTCATTTTTCGATAGCTGAATACAATACATTACTTTCCATATTTTTTCATTGTAATTACTATTCAGATCTTTGATTTACCCTAAAAGATAAGTAAGTGTTTATAATCTATAGATCAATCAGATATTTGTAATAAAGTTAGGTGTATAAGTAAAGCCGGGCAACACCCTAAAGTGGTATTAAAGTAGTATATTTCGTTGTTATTTATTTTCAGATTTCCTGAATTACGAATCAATACAGACGGCATTAAGAAATTTTCAAAATTGTGTAGGTGAAACCATTAAACATATGCCATCCATGTCGGTTCATATAAAAATATCCGTCATCGAATTAAAGGCTGATCGATATTTTTCTTCGCTTTGGAATTGTGACTTTTCTGATATATTGTATTAAGCTTTTCAGATATCTCAGGCAAGTCATTAATGGTATAGAGGACATGTTTAAGATTCTCTTTTCTTTTCAGATTTTAAATATAGCAATGTATGGAAGACTTACTAAATACTATAAATAGCTAATTTTTTCAGGGGGTGAAGATTATTTATACCACTTTTTTACAACTTTCTGGTATTGGTGAAGGATTTATTTCCTTTTAACTTTGTTTACATCGATAGGGATGAAAGACATTTCTATCTCTTAAAAGATTCTCTGAATAGAGAACCTTAGGTTTTTAAAAAAGGCTGTATAATTCGTATATTGAAATAAAATAGCACATGAAAAACAGAACCTTAACACTTTTTCTAGTCTGTCTGGTATTTACAATGGC
Source organism: uncultured Cyclobacteriaceae bacterium (assembly GCA_965365715.1). Taxonomy (GTDB): domain Bacteria; phylum Bacteroidota; class Bacteroidia; order Cytophagales; family Cyclobacteriaceae; genus JAGTVG01. The sequence continues at coordinate 4,820 of CBDUCT010000260.1, forward strand.
CTTCGGGCAAAATGGAGGCCCGTCGATTCATTTTGAAAATACTACTCATGATTTCGGAACCATCAATGAGGCCGATGGGAGTGTTGAATACACTTTCGAGTTTACAAATAAGGGAGATGTTCCTCTGGTAATAAGTGACATTACATCTACATGCGGGTGCACAACCCCCAGTTGGACCAACAAGCCCGTTTTGCCTGGCCAAAAAGGAACCCTTACAGCTGCATATGATCCATTCAATCGACCAGGCAAATTCCATAAATCGATGACGATAATTTCAAATGCTTCTATTCCTCAAACAAAGATTTATATAAAGGGAGAAGTTGATCCCGTTGCCAGATCGACCGAAGAGGAATATCCAAAGGTTATGGGTGGATTACGACTTAAATACAGTTCTTTCAACTTTGGAATGATCACAACGGAAAAACCTGTTACCAGGGAATTTAAAGTGTATAACGACACCAACAGGGAAATATCCTTTGAGCAAGTACTTAAAGCTCCTGAATCTATATCGGTTGAATTTGAACCTCAGACTCTTCCTGCCAAATCGCCGGGCATTATCGCAGTAACCCTTGATCCCAGCAAATTGGAACTTCTTGGATATAACGGAGGTCGTGTGATCATTAAAACAGATGAGGTATTTAATAGTGTTAAAAATTTCCTGCTTGCAGTTATGGTGGATGAGTATTTTCCTCCATTAACTGCTGAAGAGTATGCTCAGGCTCCGAAATTAAATATAAAAGATCCTATTTATGATTTTGGAAAAATAAAGCAGGGAGAAAAAGTCACCAGGGAATTTGTTATTACCAATACCGGTAAGTCGGATTTAAATATCAGAATGACCCGGGCGACTTGCGGTTGTACTGCATCTGAACCTGAAAAATCAGATCTGGGCCCCGG
>CBDUCT010000261.1:0-5716 GCA_965365715.1 uncultured Cyclobacteriaceae bacterium
CCACGAGTCCCAGGATTTCTCCCGGGCCCATGGAAAATTAAGGCCCCGGATGGAATTCCTGTTTTCAATCCTTCCTGGAAAAACTATAAGGCCCTGGTATTATCTGAAACCGCCGGGATTGATCGTGCAGGAGAACCAGTCGAAGTATTACTCCCTTTTTACCCGGATGAAGCGCAACAACTTACCCGGGACATCAGGGTAGTCTCCGTTGATCCTGTCACTTATGAGGTTAAAGAAGTTCCGAGCCAGGTCTACGATATTATGAAATATCTTGAAGAGGATGACCTGGAACCTGATGAGGAAGGGAATCCCACCAGAGAGGTCCCGCTGTGGATGTCCACGATTACCTGCCGGGTTGCTTTCATGGCTGATGTAAAAGCAAATACCAGCCAGGTATATTTGGTCTACTATAATAATGAACAAGCCCTAACAAAAACATATAAAACAGACCTTCATGTTCAGGGGGAGGCACCTGGTCTACAGGTAGATAATGACATATATACCTTATCGCTTCATCCTGATTCAGGACATCTGGATCAGATCATTCTTAAAGAAAAACCTGATTTTCCATTGTTCCATCGAATGGAGACAAATGGTGCTATTCACTGGAATCCTGGTATTTATTCTCCACCGCGTCCATGGACGCATACCGCTGACTGGAAACCGCCAACCAATGTGAATTATGTATCCGGCCCAGTAAAGGTGTTAACAGAAGTTTGGGATCAACTAAGAGAGATCCCGGAAGTGGACGCCTCTGTTCGTTATGAATTCTACCCGGGCCTTCCTTACTTCATTAGTACCACCTCTATGCGAATTAATGAAAGGATAGATTGCATAGCTTTAAGGAATGCTGAGATTGTATTTAAACGTGAGCAGATCACACATGCGGCCTGGTATGATGTCATAAGGGACAGTGTTATCGTTTATAATGTAACAGAAATGCCCGATTTAACAGATCTGTTAATGGAAGATGATGTGCCCTGGATCTCTTTTTTCAATGAAGATACCGGAATTGGATTTTGTGGGATCCAACTTGAATATTTAAATGCAGGATTGGAATCCAAACCCAGATTGCTGAACCCATATATGTACATCACCGGGGGACCATGGATCTACTGGGCGCGTGCTTTGTCCCTTAGTTTCCTCGCTTCAAACATGCAGCAGATGATACCGGCATTGAAAGGCCACTTCTTCGCTGAAAAATGGGCCTATCTGACCTATGAGATAGAAAAAGGAGATGAACCTTTTTCAGAAGTACTTTCCTGGCAAAAAAGGCTCACCAATCCTTTGAAAATCCGGCTTGTAGAAGAAGTAGATGACCGCGTTTCAAGGACGGTGCATGAAATTTTTATCGACGAGGGCAGAAGTGGCTGGGAAGAACGGGAAACAGGACGTCATTGATGATTGAATCGTTCTAAAGGGACAATGCTTATGTGTAAACGTTATTTGATATCTGCAATATTCTTATCTATTATATTCTCGTGTAGTAATGAAAAAACTGAAAAAATGATCTATAAAGTAAGCCCAATAAGTGAAGTTTCAGGTTTTAGCAATGAATGGGAAGACCCGGCCTGGAAAGAAATTCAGTATGCAAGTATTAATAACTACATGGGGGATAAACCGGATCATTTCCCCGAGACCCGGGTTAAAGTGGCTTATGATGAAAATGCAATTTGTGTTAAATTCAAAGTTAATGACAGGTATTTAAAAGCAATCCATACCAACCATCAGGATCCTGTGTACAAAGACAGTTGTGTTGAATTTTTCTTTACCCCCGGTGAGGATGTATCTGAAGGTTACTTTAACCTGGAAATGAATTGCATAGGCACTATGTTGTTTCACCATCAGAAAATTCCCCGGAAAGATGCTGTAAGCATAGAGAAATCCGATATAGATCAGGTGCAGGTCATAACGAGCTTAACCGGCCCTATAGATCCGGAGAAAGAAGAAGAGGTCACCTGGTTGGTATCCTATAAAATACCCTTCTCAGTTTTGAAGAATTATCATAATTTTGATAATCCCCGACCCGGAACAGTCTGGCGTGCGAACTTTTATAAATGTGGAGATGATACGTCTCATCCCCACTGGCTGACATGGGCCCCGATAGATAACCCTACGCCCGACTTCCACCGGCCGGAATTCTTTGGTGAGCTACATTTTTAACGATTTTGATCTTATAGATCACACGGATGCATTATATAAATCTGTTTTATCCATCTTAAGGATTATCCCGTGGATAAAACTCGTTCAATGCCTGAACTGTACCTTTCCCAAAGGATAAATAATCATTTATAGTTAAGTATTTGCCATCCCCCAGGTTTGACTGAGATAATTCTATTGTGCCACTGGGAATATCCTTTCCGTAAAAATAGGAACACGAAGATCCTTTGAATTCTGAATGCCAGATCCTTATGGGCCAGTATTGGTCCATGATCGTGACAAGGCTGTCCAGTTCATGGTCCTGGAAGATAAAAACATTGTACTGGTGAAATTGTGTGTGGTTGTGGATATCGATAAACAAATCAATATCATTTCCGGCCGACAGCCAGGATTCCGCCCAGTTTTTAAGGCCTGTGACTTCAGGTTGCTTTTTATCATCATCCAACCAGATATTGTTAAGGTCTTCCATCTTCATATTATATCGGCTCGTTCCATTGAAAATCCCGTCCGGGTTCATCATCGGGACAATAAAATAATTAAACCTGGCCCTGACCCTTGCCGCTTCTTCATCTTCAGATAACAGAAACTGAATAATACCCTCCGCCATAAAACCACCGGCATCTTCTCCTGCATGCTGCAAAGCCAGTATCAATATATTTTTTTTATCCACTTCAGGTATCTCATGGTCAGTTATATGAACTAATGAAATATCCCGCTTCTCTTTTGTTCTGGCCAGTTTTGAGATTTTTGCATATTCTGATGACTTTACCTTTTCCAGTAATTCATCCAACCGAGAGGTCGGATAAGGGTGTGCATATGCTATCCAGACTGGTTCTTTTTCAAATCGTTCCGAAAACACGAAACTATAGGTTGAAGTGTCATATTTTACGTTTGTAATCCTTTTCCAATGTTTCTGGTCATAGCTGTAGACTGGCTGTGTATAGTCCGTGTAGACGATATGTGGTGTTTCACGGTATACTCCCTTAAGGTCTTTTAGTTCAAAAATGACACGTTTATTTTTTACCTGTTCAGCCTTAAAATAGAACCAGTAATATTGATCACCAATACCATCTCTTTTTAACCAGTGTTGGGTGGTGCCCGTCAGGTGGTTGGAGTTTGTTTCATTCATGTTTCCTATACTTCCTTTGTCAAAATCAGCGGATATTTTAACAGAAGGTGATTGACAGGAAATCACCAAAATTCCCAGTATTATCAAAATAAGATATGGATATGTTTTCATTTTAAATTATTATATCTCAATTTAAAAATTATTTACATATCATGAAGTGAATTTTTAAATAATCGAAGCTTTATTTTTTTGTTTTTAATAAACAGTGAACAGGCGTGGTTTCATAAAGGATTTTGCATATACGGGCATTGGTTTGGCTATACCCTCTTATCTTTCTTCCTGTTCAAACCTCTTTGATCATACTGGCGCAGCAAGGGAATATAGGGCTGAGATTGTTATAGTCGGGGGAGGACTGGGGGCATGTGCTGCAGTACTTTCAGCCTGCAAACAGGGTGCATCTGTAATTATGACGGAACCCACAGACTGGATCGGTGGTCAGGTTTCCCAGCAGGGTGTTCCACCTGATGAACATCAATGGATCGAATCTTTTGGCCGGACAGAAAACTATGCAAGGTTTCGTACTTTAATCAGGGATTATTACAGGAAGAACTATCGACTAAGCAATACTGCTTTACAATCTGAGTATCTCAATCCTGGTAATGGCATGGTATCCAGGCTATGTCATGAGCCAAAAGTAGCGCTTGCAGTCTTGCAATCTATGCTGGAGCCCTTCATCGCATCAGGAAATTTGAGGTTATTCCTCAATGCAAAGCCTGTAAAAGCCCATGTCGATGCAGATAGGGTTCAATCAGTTTCCTGTTTAAATGTTGAGTCGGGAGATACAACGGTGTTTATTGGAGATATGTTTATTGATGCAAGTGAGGAAGGTGATCTCTTACCCTTAACAGGAACAGAATATGTGCTAGGGGCAGAATCCCGGCTTCAGACCAGTGAGCCTCATGCACCTGGGAAAGCTGATCCCGGGAATATCCAGGCCCTGACGTGGTGCTTTGCCATGGACCATCTGGAAGGGGAAGACCATACAATAGAAAAACCAGCGACTTATGATTTCTGGAAGAACCATATCCCGGATCTAATGCCTGAATGGCCCGGGAAACTGCTTTCCCTGAATTATTCTGATCCCAGAACCCTTGAACCTAGAGCACTTTCTTTTGTGCCACCTCTATATACCTCTCCTGCACCTGCAACCTCTGATCTGAATTTATGGCTATACAGAAGGATAATAGATAAGAATAATTTTGAAACCGGGTCTTTTGAAAGTGATATAACGCTGGTTAACTGGCCGCAGAATGATTTTATGCTGGGAAATATTACAGATGTTCCTGATAATATAAGAGATCATAACCTCAACCAGGCCCGGCAACTGAGCCTGTCACTCCTTTACTGGCTTCAGACAGAAGTGCCCAGACCTGATGGAAAAGAGGGTTGGAAAGGTCTGAGATTGAGGAAAGATATGTTTGGAACCGATGACGGACTGGCTAAATATCCCTATATCCGGGAATCAAGAAGAATAAAGGCAGAATTCACAGTCAGGGAGCAACATTTGTCTATGGAAGAAAGAAAGAAGGCTTATTCTAATGATGACAACCTTATTCTGGCGACACCATTTCCTGATTCTGTAGGGATAGGTTATTATCACCTGGACCTTCATCCAAGTACAGGGGGAGATAATTATATAGATATGGCGAGCGTGCCTTTTCAAATTCCTTTGGGAGCTATGATCCCAAAAAGAATGGAAAACATTATTCCTGCCTGCAAGAATATCGGGACTACCCATATTTCGAATGGATGCTACAGATTACATCCGGTGGAATGGTCCATTGGTGAAGCTGCAGGGCATCTCTGTGCTTATTCAATCCGGAAAAAGATTCCTCCACGGGATATTCGAAATAATCCCAAAGAACTGTCAGCATTTCAATCTCTCCTTATGGAAAATGGAATTGAACTGGAATGGTCTAAACTGTAATGATCCTTACTATCCCCAGGTCGTCATATGGAAGCAACCCGTGCTCTTCTCTTAAGACTTTAAATTTCTTTTCCAGCATATCATCCGAATCTTTCCATGTAGCATCGATGAGTAGATATTGAACCGGGTCGATGCTTCTTTGTCTTTTTTCGGTGATCGAATAAAACTTAGAGATCCCATCGGTTGATATTGAAATATCAGATTGATTTTCAAAGGAAAAGGATTTTGAGAATGCATTGATCCATTGATCAAATTCAATATCGAGGTGGTAGGCCATGTAATCGGGAATGTTGTTCTGATCTATTTCCTTTATCTCCTTATTGTGAATAATAAATCCATCACCGCTGATATTGACCCAGGCTGATCTACTGGACCGGTTGTATACCAATAAGATGATCGTACTGAGTATGTCTGTGAGTTCAGTGCCGAGTAAATGATGCGCCTTTTTCAGATCATCGAATAGCTGGTTCAGTATAAACTTCCCAATATATGAAGCATCT
>CBDUCT010000262.1:0-5697 GCA_965365715.1 uncultured Cyclobacteriaceae bacterium
CTCATGAAATTCTCCCATATAGGAAGGGCCGTAATGACAAAAAAAACATTATACCAGATGCTGAAATGTATACTTCTGTCATCTCCTCCCACCCAGGCTCCTGCCACTAAATTATGCGTCACTCCAATGAACCAGCCATCCGAAGCATTGTTGGTTGTTCCTGTCTTTCCTCCAATTTCATTTCCCTCACGGATATCCATACCTATACCCTGGGCCGTTCCGCCTTCCTCTTCCGTTGCCCCCTTGAGCATGTGAATCATCAAATAGGCAGTTTCCGGATTTATAGCTTCTTTTGTCCTTGCCGGGAAATCCTGCAGTACTTTGCCGGTTTTGTCTTCTATACGTGTAATGAAATAGGGTTCGGTATATATACCCTCATTTACAAAGGTGCTGTATGCCCCGAGCATATCATAGAGGTTCACATCACTTGTGCCGAGACATAATGACGGGACCGGATCGAGTGGGGTGGATATACCCAGCCTTTTACCATAACTTACCACATTCTGCGCTCCTATATTCTTCATTACATAAGCCGTAATAGAATTTACCGAACTGGCCATAGCTTTCCTGATAGTCATTCGTTCCCCTGTATACTTTCCGGATGAATTTGGAGGGGTATAGGTCGGCGGAACCTGGCCCGGCAGACTGAAGGTAACGGGTGCATCAACTACTTCAAAGCATGGCGAATAACCATTAGCTATAGCCGCGGCATATACAATGGGTTTGAAAGTGGAACCAGGTTGACGTGTTCCCTGTTTAACATGGTCATATTTGAAATACTTATGGTTGATCCCACCAACCCAGGCCAGGATCTGTCCATTATTCGGATCCATAGCCATGAAACCGCAATTCAGGAACTTTTTAAAGTACTTGAGGGAATCTATAGGACTCATCACGGTATCTATTTCTCCATCCCATGAGAACACATTCATTTTATAAGGTGTATTTAAGACGATACGTACCGAATCTGAGTTTTCTCCATATTTTTCAACCAGTTCCCGGTACCTTCCTGTTCTTTTTATTGCATTATCAACATAATCCCGTAATTCCCTGCCATTGTCATCCACCCAGGGATTTCTATCTCCCCATTGCTCCAGAAACATTTCCTGTAGATATTTCATGTGTTCTTTTACTGCTGTTTCTGCATGCATTTGAGCACGGCTATCAATCGTAGTATATATCCTTAGCCCGTCTTCCCAAAGGTCATAGCCATTGTCGTCACACCAATTCATGAGCCAATCACGGATATATTGTCTGAAATATGTAGCCAGCCCTTCATTATGGCTATCTACTTTATAATTTAATTCTATCGGTAATTGGGTCAGAGAATCTACTTCTTCCGGCGTTAAAACAGCATAGTTGGAGATCTTTCGAAGGATCTGATTTCTCTTATCCAATGCTATTTCAGGGTTACGGACAGGGTTGAACCTGGTTGGCTTATTGACCATAGCGACCAGACAGGCAGCCTCCTGATAGTTGATCTCAGCCGGGGTTTTATTAAAAAACGTTTGAGTGGCTACTTTAATCCCGTAAGAATTTCCGCCGAATTCAATAGTATTTAAAAACATGGCCAGGATCTCCTTTTTTGTAAAATTCTTCTCCAATTCCACGGCCATTATCATTTCTTTTATCTTTATGATCACTATGCCCAGTAAAGGAACATCGTTCAATTTGCCATCATTCAGGTCCGTACGTGTTTTAAACAGGTTCTTAGCCAGTTGCTGAGTGATGGTGCTGCCTCCCCCTGCATCTGCCTGCTGGAGGATGATGGTTTTAACGGCTACTCTTATCAGGTCCGGGAAGGATATCCCTGAATGATTATAGAACCTGTAATCTTCAGTGAATACGAGTGTGTTTACGAGTTCAGGAGAAAGATCCTTGTATTCTATCTGGCTTCGGTTTTTTCTATAATATGATCCAAGTAAAACATTGTCAGCACTGAAGAGCAGTGATGATAATTCGTTTTTAGGATTCTCCAGACTACGGTAGGATGGGAATTCACCATATAGATTACCCAGATTTATTCTTATGGATATTATAAACAATATGCCAAAAATAATTGCAAATAAAAACAGTCCCCAGATCCACCGGGTCAGGCGCCTGATTCGTTTACTTTTCTTATCGTTTGAAGACATTTATAAATAATTCTTTTCGAAAAAACTCAAATACTCCTGTAATCCTTTTGTCTGATATAATATTTGAAAGTTATCCTTAGTAATTACAAAATTATACAATTTATAGCTGCTATATTGAGATAATGGAGAATCATCCCTGTTTATCGATTGATAATATGCCTCAGCATCCTCTTTAGTAGGGAATTCATTAATTAAAACCAATGAATAATCATCATTAAGTATAAGGTTTCCTGTGTTGAGATCTCCATCTGCATAGTTCTGTTCATTATATTCATCAAGTGTTTTAGGTAAATCATCTGACAACTGGTTTCCGGATGGATATAACAGGACAAAGAAATGAACCTGTTCGAAATGTTTTATGTATTGCACATTCCTTTGCTGCTGTTCCTGCTGGTATTCATCCGAGGATGTAATCAGGTGATTAACAAATTCAATAAGTTCACTTTCCGGGTATTGGCTCTCGAATTGCTGCAGTTCATATTGATACTTATAAAAACCATCCGTTTTCCCCCAGACCATTATCTGTAGCAATTTCATATTGTCGGAAAAACTATTATCAGGGTATTTCGTCATACCTTCATTGATGATCTGCAAAGCGCTATCCAGGCTGTCAATTTCGTAAAGCTCGTAAGCGATCTTATAGTAATCCTTCAATTTTTCACTGGCAACATCACTTTCTTCTTCATAGTTGGGATTCAATACCAGTTTTGCGAACGTGGTGTTTGGGAACAGTCGTACCAATTCGTCTCCCACCCCTTCGGACTTATCATTTCCCAGATCCTTATATACCAGGTATAGTAAGTACAATACTTCAGGTTTATACTCCGATTTATCAAATCTGTCTAAAAAACTCTCATAGGTATCCGCGGCATTTTCCTGTTCTTCAAGATCGAAATTATAGATCTTGCCCAGTGAATAGGTAGCTTCTTCTATCATAGATAATGAGGCCAGTTTAGCTTCCTCGCTAAAGGGGATGGTAGCCAGAAGGTTATCCCTTTCCACAATTTTGCTTAACCCTTCATCTACGGGCAGGCTGTCCTGTACTTCCGTTATATCCTGTTCTATACCTGCATCGTCAAAGGGTATAGCTTGTGATTTATTAGACCTTCGCCAGTTATCCGCCAGTTCTATATTTCCCCAATTACGCCGGAATTCTGATTGACCCATGCTTACCGCTGAGGTACTGTAGAAATACCATAATGATCCGGTGGATGATGAAGCGGTATTACGGTTGGCGAGAGAGGGATCATATATATTTGTTTGCGCAACCGCCTGGGATGATCTTTTGGCTTTCTCCATCCTTTCCCTTTCCTCTTCAGCTTTTCTTTGCTTTTCTTCTATGACCTCATCCAGATAAGCATACAAGTTTACAGAATCCATATCCGCCAGTGTCAATAAACTATCCTGCAGATGGATAATATTCACCTGTTCCACAAAATTTGTCAGGATAACATGCCGCTCAGTAACAGATTCGAACAATTCATCGTCACTGGGAAGAACCGTTACAGTGCTGTCATAGTATTGTTTGGCTGTTTCATAATTCCTGTAATGCCCATAATAGATTTCGCCCAGGCTTAAGTATGAATATGCTTTTTGCCTTTGGTTACGAACGCTGCTTGCTACTGAGGATCTATAATATTCAATGGCCTGATCATAATTATCCTGTTTCAGTTCGAAATTTGCCATTTCATAATAAATCTTATCCCTGAATTCAACGTTCTTGGAATCTTTCAGAAGTTTTTTAAAGTATTTTCTGATCTTTTTTATATCTCCTTCATCTCCGAGTGTGGATACCTGGGCGCTGTTCAGCCTCGAATAAAAGTATAATTCATATTCCGGATTGCTTTTTAAACACTTTTGATAATATGTAAAAGCTTCCTCTTCCATGCCTTTTTCCTGGTAAACCTGTGCGATGATAAAATAGATCCTGGCTACATTTTCCTTTTTTGATAGTTCAGGAGCAACCTCAACCAGGTAATCCAGCATGTTATCATAGTCTTCAGCCTGCTGATAAAAATAGGCTCTGGTCAATGCCAGAAGTTCCTTATTTTCATTGTTCAATTCCTCTTTTTTCAGATAATCAGAAACGGCTATAGCATTATTAGGTTCATTATAATCTATAAAAGACCTCATAAGCCAGATTAAAGCTTCATGCCTGGCATTATCATCTTCTCCTTTGGTGTTTACATATTTGAAGGTCTCGATGGCATTTACAAAATCTGCCAGATAATATCTGGCTTTTCCGACAATCACGTAACTGTCATCAACCCATTTGCTGTTAGGATGTCTTTGGATTGCGATTGAGGATTTTTTTATACAGTCTTCCAGTTGCGCATCCATGGACCGTATAACCGAGGAGTCTACATCGGAAAAAACCTTCAGAAATTTGTTAAAATTATTCTTATGGCTGGTATTGATAGCGGTCTCAACTTCCTGCATTTTTTGTTTGGCTATAAAGTATGCATTATACCTGGCGGTAGTATTATGGAAAGATTTACTGGCAAAATTTTTCTTCTCAGATGAACAACCCCATAGCAACAATCCGGTAATTATTAAAATGTATGTAAATAAATATTTATTCAAAACCTGATATTATATCTCTTAAATAAACGTTTTATTTTAATAATTAATACATTTATGCAGCATCAATTATTTGATAATATTATAATTTTGCCGACATAAGAACAATTAATATTGAAAAATAAAAAAACACTCTCAAACTGGCTAACAACCAAATACCTGCTGATCGTAAGAAATGAGGAAAATCTGTCTGAGAGATCCCCGTTCAGTTTCACATATGCAAAATTACTTGTTTTTTCTTTTGCAATAATGACGGTGCTGCTGATCCTCAGCTTATTTTTATCCAGAACAATTCTATCTCAGTGGTTTGACCCGAGAAGTGCTACGCTGGAAGCCAATAAAAAACTATTGCAGTTAACCTTGCAGATCGATTCTTTATCCTATGAAGCAGAAAGAAAACAGATGTTTATAAATACCTTTAAAAGTATTCTTATGGAGGATTTTGAAGGTATCGATTCAATACAGGCTAATAATCCGCAGCTCCTGAACAGGGGATCAAATCCGAGGGAAGATGAATTGCTTCCTATTGATTCACTGATCCGCAGGGAATTTGAAGAAGCAGGAGAGGAATATCTCGGACTTAATAGACAATACAACCAGGAGTTGCAGGAAGTATTTTTCTTTTCACCCATAACAGGGATTGTTTCAGCCCCTTTCGATCTGTCAGAAGAGCACTATGGTATCGATATCGTGGCAAAGTCTGATGAGCCGGTAAAATCAATAGCTGATGGATCAGTGATCATGGCGGACTGGACACAGGACTCCGGGTACGTCATTGCTATCCAGCATCGCAATAATATAATATCTGTATACAAGCATAATGCGGCATTATTAAAAAAAGTTGGTACTTTTGTAAGTGCCGGTGAAATAGTAGCAATTATTGGAAATACTGGTGAATTGACGACCGGGCCACATTTGCATTTTGAAATCTGGTATAATGGCACACCGGTAAATCCGGAAGATTTTGTTTCTTTTTAAAATT
>CBDUCT010000263.1:0-5661 GCA_965365715.1 uncultured Cyclobacteriaceae bacterium
ATTCCGTTTACTACGATGATGCCCTCTATCAGCGTGCGGAATTATCCTTTGAAAATGGTGATTATAACCGGGCCATTCAGGAATTCTCTTTTTTGATCTCAGAGCAACCGGAGAGTCCGTTTGTCCCCTATGCTCTGATTAACCGTGCCATCTCATACAGCAACCTGCAGCAAACGGATAACAGCATTAACGATTATAAATCTATTATTAATAATTATCCCCGTCATGAAGCGGCTAACAATGCCCTCATGGGATTGCAGGAAGTGCTTACCAATGCAGACCGCTCGGCAGAATTCTCGGAATATCTTGAAAAATACAAACTTCTGAACCCCGATGGACAGGACCTTTCAAACATTGAGTTTGATGCAGCCAAAAACCTGTACTTTAGCCAGAACTACAGTGGAGCGATTGCAGCCTTCAATCAATACCTGAGGGATTATGGCCAGAATTCTTTCGAGGATGAGGTATATTATTACCTGGGTGAAAGTTATTACCGGGCGAACGAATATGAAAATGCAATTACAGCCTATGAATCGGTGGTAAAGATACCAAATACAAAATGGAGAAACCGGTCTGTACGACGGCTTGCACTGATCAACGAATTAATGGGCAACAATCATGAATCATTAGCATATTATGCCCGCCTTGAAAATATTGCCTCCAACAAAAGGGAGGAATATGATGCATGGGAAGGGCTGATGAAGGCCTACTATTACACAGGGAAATACGATTCTACAATTTATTATGCCGAACGTATTTTAGGGATCGGGACTTTTTCAGTGAATACCCAGAACCTGACCCAGCTATTTGCCGGGAAGGCGTATTTAGCCAAAGGTGATATTGAAGAAGCCGTGGACTATTTCCTGTCCACCGTGAATACCGCCAAGGATGTAAACGGTGCTGAAGCACAATATCTCATAGCTACCATCTTCAGAAATCAGGGGCAATATCAGAGTTCGAATGAAGCATTATTCGACCTGAATGAGAATTATGGGATCTATGAAGAGTGGATCGGTAAATCGTTTTTATTGATTGCTGACAATTATATTTCCATGGACGAGGTCTTCCAGGCCAAAGCCACGCTGAATTCTGTTATTGAGAAATCACCAATAGAGGAAATTGTGGCCACGGCTGAAGAAAAACTGCTGGAAATTGAAAATATTACCGAAAATGAGATTATTGAAGTGGATACACTTCAGGAATAAGTAGATAAAAAGAGTGAATGAAGCACTTTAAATACATATTGTTCATTTTTCTTTTAATAGGGTTTACCACATCAGTATTAAATGCCCAGGATGAGAACTGGGAAAAAATTGATGAGGGTGAGATTGAGGATGCGAGTTTTGTAGTGGAAAAGAACCTTGAGATTGAATTGCCTCAACAAAACCGGGAGTTTGAAAAAATTCCGCCCTTACCTTCCAATCCTACCTCTCAGATCAGGCAAAACTATAATTATTTAAGTATAATTCCCGAATTGTCGAATCTGAGCATCCCGAACAGGGCATTAAAACTGAAATCCCAGCCACTGGAAAAATTTTATGGCGGAAATGTAACCGCTGGTTTCGGGAATTACCTGACCCCTTATCTGGATGCCAGTTTGTTCAATAAAAGGGAAAACAAATATGCCCTCGGGGTGAATCTGAACCATATTTCTTCCAGGAACGGGCCGGTAGACAAGGAAAACTCAGGATCATCAGAAACCGCAGCAAGGGTAGATACAAGGTACTATGGCCAGAAGCTGACAGTTGGTGCCAAACTGAATTACGACCGCAGGATGGTTCATTTTTATGGTTATCCGGAAGGCCTTGAAGTAGATGCTGATTCCATAAAGCAGGTTTACAATAATTTCAACCTGGGGCTCTGGTTCGGCAATACCAATAAGAAAGATGATTTCGATTACATCATAGAAGCAAATTACAATTACATCAAAGATAAAACCTTCAGCAGCAGTGAATCCAGGACCGAGGTAAATTTCTTAAGTAATTATTTCCTTAAAGAGGGATTTAGATTCCATCTGGATGTGAATACCATGTTTTCCTCTTATAAAAATCCGGAGTCATTGAGTAGAAACCTGATCAGTGTAAAGCCGTTTGTGTTTTATAAATTCGGGGATTTCGACCTGACAGGTGGGCTTAATTTTGTATTCAGGAATGATACCATTTCATCCAGTAGCAATGTGTTATTATTCCCTTTTATTGACGTAGTGTATAACCTGAATGATTACTACAGTTTCTTCCTTAAGATCGACGGGGATATGGAACAGGTTGATTTTGAATCCATTGTCGACGAGAATCCTTTCCTGGGACAGAGTGTTGAACTCAGGCATAGCAATAAGAAATTCGGTATAGACTGGGGTGTACACGGAAATGTGAATAATTATTTCAACTTCCTCGCCGGATTCAAACTTTCAGAGTACAAGGATCTATATTTTTTCCTGAACGATTCCCTGAATCCCGCAACCTTCCGGCTTGTATATGAAGAGGAAAATACGAATGTTATGAATATTTATGGTGAACTGGTTTTATCCAGGATCAAAAATTATAATCTGGGCATTCGTGCTGATTACTTTAGCTACGGAACAAAAACACTGGAAGAAGCATGGCACAGGCCTACATTTAAATTAACAGGTACATTCAGGTATAACTTATATGATAAGATAGTATTTGGGAGCAATATCTATTTTATCAGTGGGATGAAAGCGAAGTCATTTGAGGGTACGCTTGAGGAAACCATAACCCTGTCAGCCATTTTCGATTTGAACCTGAGCATACAATATTTATTCTCCGACAGACTTGGTGCTTTTCTAAGATTTGATAATATTATTGGTAGAAATTATGAAAGATATTATAGGTACCCTTCAAGAGGAATACAGATAATAGGAGGGGTTTCTATTAATTTTTAATAGAAATATACCGATTATGCCGATTTTGTATATTTTTGAGATTTGATAACTTTCTTAGAGTACTTTAAAAATATTTGTTATACTTTTATGATAAGTTAACATTTTATTAAATTGAATTAATATTATCACCTAATCAATACGCAACATGGAAGATAAAAAACCTAACAACCAGGATGATGAATTGAAATCAGGATCATCAGAAGGTAGCCAGGAAGAATCTGATGATTTTGGCCTGCCTGAAGCCTCATCGGATAGCAGTCTGGATATGGAGGAGGAAGAAACCGAGCCATTGTCAAATGCAGATTCAGATTCTGACATGTTTAATGATGATGTCTCAGATGATGAACTGGACGATTCACATGTATATAAATATCATTCAACACATGATGATGACCGGAAGAGAAACCCGGTAGGACTTATAATATCGTTTGTATTAATAGGCGTTATTGTAATCGCAATAGCCATATATTGGTTTTTCTTCAGGGAACCTGTGGAAAAGCAGATCGTACAGCGCCCTGTAGTTGAAGAAGTAGAAGAAATCCCTGTCGACGAAGAGGAACTACCAGTAGATCCGGAACCGGCTGTACCCGATGTGGTGGAAGAAATACCTGAAACAGTTGATGAAAGTATAGGTACAACAACTGAGGGATCTTATGAAGCAATTAATGCTAGGACTGGTCGTTATTATATTGTACTGAACAGCTTCTTTGATAAAGATTTTGCCGAGGACTTCGCGCAAAATATGGCCTTGGAAGGGGTCGATACGAAGATAATCCCTCCCGCTGAATCCAGGAAAGGATTCCACAGGGTAGTCCTTAGTAATGAATATAGTACATTTCAGGCTGCAGAGGCTAATTTGGGAGAGCTGAAAGGAATATTTGGAGAGTCAATCTGGGTTTTGAAATATTAATATGAACTTATTGCAAATTACGACCACTCAGTTAGATACACTATCTACGGGTGGCCAGGAACAGGTGAGGATCATTGAATTGCTTGTTAAAGGGGGATTTATGATGGTCCCCATTTTTCTTTTGTCGATTCTGGCTGTGTATATCTTTGTTGAACGCATGCTGACCATCAAAAAAGCATCACAGATAGGGGATGGCTTTTTCGAAAATGTGAAAGGGCTTGTCTTAAAAGGTGATATTAATGCCGCGAAAATAGTATGCGCTCAAAGCAGTTCACCCATAGCAAGAATGATAGAGAAAGGGGTTTCAAGATTAGGGGGTGAGCTAAAGAATATAGAAGCCTCCATCGAAAACGTTGGAAAAATCGAGATCTACAAACTTGAAAAAAACCTTTCATTGCTGGCGACCATATCCGGCGCTGCCCCTATGATCGGATTCCTGGGAACAGTTACAGGTATGATCAGGGCCTTTATGGCGATCGCACAGGAAGAAGGGACGGTTAGTCCGAAGTTGTTGTCATCCGGTATTTATGAAGCCATGCTGACAACTGCAGCTGGCCTGTTTGTGGGTATAATCGCCTATCTGGGATACAATTACCTGGTCACCAGGGTACAGAAGTTGATATACAGGATGGAATATACTTCCATCAATTTTATGGATCTGTTGCAGGAACCCCAATAAAGGTATTATGGACCTGAATACTAAACATAAGGTACAGGCAGCATTCAGCATGTCATCGATGACAGATATTATCTTTCTGTTGCTGATCTTCTTTATGCTGACGGCTTCTTTCGTAACACCTTCCGGTTTGCCGGTTAACCTTCCTTCAAGCAAGAGTTCCACCATAGTAATGCAGAAAGTGAGTGTTACTATCACCAAGGATCTGAGATATTTCGTGGATGACCAGCGGACCAATATCCGGCGACTGCCTGATGATCTGGCCGCTGCATTGAAAGGCCAGGAAGGTGTCGTAGTGCTTCATGTGGACAAATCCGTACCTACGGAGCATCTTATAAATGTAGCGAGTATAGCCACCTCCCTTAAAGCAAAAGTATCAGTAGCTACACAACCTATGGAATAATCATGTTACCTGAACTTGAAAAGAAAAACCGGAGAATTGGAATGGGGGTTTCTATCGGGATCCATGGGCTGATCCTTATCCTGTTTTTCCTTATCATGGCCTGGAGAGAACCTGATCCTCCTGTTCCTGAATATGGTATTGAACTAAATTTTGGCCTGGAGGCTGTAGGATCCGGTGAAATTCAGCCTGAACAACCCTCAGCTACACCTCAGCTTATCGAAGAACAGATCATCTCGGAAGAAATTATTGAAGAACCAGCCGAGGAAACAGTTGAAGAGGTCCCGACGGAAGAGATACCTGTTCAGGACGAACCTGAGCTCATTGAAGAGCAAATTATCCAGGACAGTGAGATGGAAGATTCACCGGATCTGATAGAGCCTGTTGAAACACAACCTGAAACCCCGGTTGAACAGGAAGTTGAAGAAGAAGTTGTTGAGGAGACCATCCCGGAGCCTGAACCTGAGGAAGAAGTAGTTGAAGAACAACCGGTAACCAGAAATGACAATGCTTCAGAAACTGTGGTTGACGGGCAGGGTACCTCAGAGGAAGCGGACAGTGATGCCGAAACTACCAGTCAAGGCAATGATATGAATGAGACAGGCGATAAGGGGGTTGATGAGGTAGAAATTGAAAATTTATTTATAAATAGACCAAAATTACTTTGCATAATTTCCATGCTTTTAAATGTTCACTTCTTCTCTCAATCGGGCAGATTCATATAATGCGTCAATAATCTTCATAACAAATAAAGCATCATCACCAGAAGACAT
>CBDUCT010000264.1:0-5653 GCA_965365715.1 uncultured Cyclobacteriaceae bacterium
TGTTCGTACTTTGTGGCTGTGATCAGATAATTGACGTTCCTCTCGAAGAGGCAGCGGAAGTTACAATTGTGGATGCCTGGATCAATGATAAATATGAACCACAGGTGATTAAGATAAAGCAATCACTGCCATATTTTGAGGATAATGCTTTGCCAGGAGTTAAAGGAGCTAAGGTTAGTGTGATCAAAGAAAATGGAGATCAATTCGATTTTCTCGAATCTGAAATTAAGGATGGAGAGTATATCTGGATGCCTTCCGGTGATTCTATAAATATAGGCCAAATTGGAGATCGATTTTTGCTTGATGTTGAAATAAACGGTTTCCAGATAGGTTCTTTTAGTGAAATGAGGCGGGTACCAGATATTGACAGTATAGATTTCAGGTTGGCATCTGATAATCCAATTTTAAAAGGATCATATTTAGCACAATTCTACGCAAGCGATTTTGTAGGAACTGGGGAGACATATGGGATAAAGGCTTATAAGAATGGTGAGTTTCTGAGTAAACCAAGTGAGATCAATATAGCATTTGATGCTGGATTCAGCAGGGGAGACAATGTTGATGGTGTGTCCTTTAATAAATTTATCAGAACAGGTGTAAACTCCTACGATCAGGATTACAATGGAGATATCATTTCACCCTATATACAAGGAGATTCTCTTTATGTAGAGATCCATTCCCTAACGAATTTGGCGTACTCATATTTATTTGAGGTTTCTGTACAGACAAATCGACCAGGAGGAATCACTGAATTACTGGCTGTTCCACTGGCTAATGTGCCTACAAATATCGTAAATGTCACCAATGATGAACCGGTTACTGGCTTTTTCAGCATATCTGCTGTGAAATCAATGGGTAAAAGATTCCTTGAAGAGGAGGATTGAGATCTCTTCTAATCCATTTCCAGTATCTTCAGGCAAACGGGCTTGGGAACTATAATTTCTTTCTCGATTTTTGAAAGTTCTCCGGAATCAGCGTTTCTTTTAAAGATTACGATGTTATTCGTATTCTGATTTGCAACAAAAACGAATTCTCCCTTTGGTTCAATTAGAAAGTTTCTGGGCCACTCACCCGATGTGGATTGAAACCCCTTAGTCTCCAACTTCCCTGTATCCCGATCGATCTTAAAAATAGCCAGGCTATTGTGTCCCCTGTTTGATCCATATAAATATTTCCCGGAAGGGTCGATATGTATATCCGCACAATAATTTACTTCCTTAAAATCTTCAGGAATCGTAGATATAGTCTGGATGGGTATCAGCCGGCCATTGCCTGCTTCGATTTTAAATGCAGTTACTGTGGATGCCAATTCATTGATGACATAAGCAAATTTTTGATTTTTTTCTATGGTAGAGTGCCTCGGTCCTGAGCCTTTATCAACCACCCCGTCTGACTCTGGGATTCCATTCACTGAGTTTTTATTGTAATCAATAGAGTATGCTTTAACTAAATCAATCCCAAGATCACTGACATAGAGAAAACTGTCATCGGGAGAGACTATACTCTGGTGAACATGCGGGCTCTTCTGCCTTTGTTGATTTATACTACTTCCAGTATGTTGTTCTACATCAGAACACGCTTCCAGGGAACCATCCTCCAGCACGGGAAATATAGATAAATTACCTGTTGAATAATTCGATACAAATACCAGCCTTCCTTTGGAATCTATACTGATATGGCATGATTCGGATCCCTGAGATGGTTGATCATTCAAATGGGAAAGCGTACCTTTCTCCGGATCGATTTTATAACTGCTCACTGACCCCCATTTTTTATCGGGGGTAACGGAACTTCTGTTAACCGAATATAGATAATTCCCTGAAGGATGGATCTCAAGATAGGAGGGACTCCCCATTCCACCAACTTCCTGGACAAGGGACATGCTGCCATTCTTCCTGTCAAATTCATATACAAAGATTCCAGGTTGGCCATCCTCGTTATAGGTGCCCACATATATATATTCTTTAGCAGTTGATGCTCTAGTCATTGTTGTAAATCCAGAGACAATTAGTATTGTAATTATAATTATGTATTTCATCTTAGTAAAATTTGGTATAAAATTTTTATCTGTTTGTTTCCACAATCTCGGTTTCATTGATCCGGACATGATCATGATCCTTATAGTTTCTAAAGATCTTCTCAAGAATTTTCATTTTCAGGGAAAGCGGTAAAAAATGCATTATCCTGATTATTAATAAAGGAACGATCCCGGGAATTATCACGCGCTTACCCTTATACATCTGTTTGATGGCAAAAGAAGCCACATCCTCAGGCATTTTTAAAAGCAGCCTGGCTCTCCATCCCATGGATTCAATACGCTTTAATCCGTCTTCGTTTGTTAAAACTGCACCAGGGCATACAATGCTGACCTTAACTTTATGCGGTTTTAATTCTTCACTCAGGGCAAGAGAAAAGCTGTATATGAAATTTTTTGTGGCGGTATATACAGATTTGTAGGGTAAAGGAAGAGTGGCCTCCATGCTGCTCATATTTAAAATATATGAAGGAGCTTCCTCAATCAAAGATGGCAGAAATATATGTGTGAGCTCAACCATGGCCTGGTTATTCAATCGCATAATATGTGCATTCAGCTCATTATTAGAATTTACAAACAAACCACCACTTCCCATACCGGCATTGTTGATTAGATGGTTAATTCCAATACCATTGGTTAAAGTGAAATTAAAGACTGATTTGGCAGCATTTTCCTGGGTCAGATCAATCCCCATGGCAAGAATACTGACCTCATATTTTTCCTTCAAATCCTTTTCAACGGATGAAAGTCTTTTATCAGGAAGCGCAACAATAAAAAGATTATGCCCCCTATTGGCGAATTCGTGGCAGAAGGCCATACCAATACCATGACTCGCTCCGGTAATAAGGGTATATAATTTAGGATTACCCATCAATCTAAATACTAATATTTACAATGTCTGGCTTCATCAGCAAAAGCTTTTATCAATTGCAGGTCCGCATCAAAAAAATGATCCGATGGAGATAGAATATATCCTCCGTCCTGGCCTGCTTCTTCAAAACAACGGCGAACCTCTTTACGGGTAAATTCCGGAGGGCAACCATTAAAATAGTTGAATTGATCGAAACCCCCGATCATGCATACTTTATTCCCTATTCTTTTCTTGGCTTCCAATAGATTTGCATCACCGCCCATCGCCGGAGGGGTAAATGTTTCCATTGCATCCGGTTCCATGGATGCAATTTGTTAAAGTATAGGCATCATTCCACCACAGGTATGATAGGATATCCTTTGACCCGACTTATGGGCGCAGTCGATAAGTTTCGAATCATACGGCGCTACAAATTCCTCAAAGATATCGGGTGAAATAACGGTGGTGGATGCATCTCCTCCTCCAAGTTCGAGAAGATCATATTCTGCCCCGGCAAGACTTTCAATATAGGTGAGTTTACGCGATTGCAAGATCTTTAGTAAATCATGAACCCAACCCGGATCTTCAAAAGTTGCCATGATCAATTCCTGGATACCATATAAACAGGAAGCATCCTGCCAGCATCCTGGTTGTCCAAATCCGTCAAAACAAATAATATGACCACGAAGCAAGGCTGAATCCTTAATCTCTCTGGCCTTATTATTTATGGACTCTACATTACATTTCGGTCTCACCATGTATTTCGATATTATTTCAATATCTTTTTTATCCTTGATGAGATGTTCCAGAACCCAGGTCGACTGGACATCTACCTTTAAAACCATGGATAAAGTTTTTTCTGGTGTTATGATCTTAAATCTTTTAGTGATTGCATTATTTTCCGTTTTAAGTATTTCTTCATCAAATCTCCAGTTGTCATTACTTATTCGTCTGGCATCCAGGAATCCAATTTCTTTATGTCCCGGATCGAAGTACTCACCTTTGGATAGATCGGGGCTAAAGTCAATGATCCACTCAATAGGATCAATTCCCGTATCCAGAAAAAATTCCTGATAAGTCCTATTGTTACAATATTTTTTCAGGAAATAAGGCATTATGTGATGGGTAGTAACGGGCAATCGATCGGGTATTTCCCCTCTTAGTGCACATAAAAATCTGTCTTTTACATTCATATTATCTGATAAGATAATCTCACTAAAGATAAGTAATTAAAAATATAGTTCAATCACCTGGAGAGGTCATCTGTATTTGTCTATCATTTTTTGTAATTTACCCTCATGATATTCGAGCATCTCCAATAGCTTAAGCTGATTTTGTGCCCTGTGAAGATTATGATCTTTATAATTTATCTTATAATAAACATCCCCTTGAAGATAATCCGTGAGATTTCGAATGGCCTGTATTAAAACCACAAGTTTTGCTCCTAACAAAAGATTGTTAGTTTCATTTTCTAATATGAAAGGTTTTGTGCTTTCTAAAAAGCCCCGTGTCAACTGTTCGAAAATGTCAGATTTTACATCGATTGATGAAAGATCAGGATCATCTTCCTGAAGTGTATTTGTAAATGATCTTACCATATCACCGAAATCGTATAGAATTGATCCGGGCATGGAGATGTCCAGATCAATTACCAGCTTACCCTTATAGGAGTCAGCATCAAATAATATGTTGGTTATCTTCGTGTCACTGTGTATAACGCGGATTGGAAGTTTCAATTCATAGAACAAAGAAATATATTTCTGCTTATCTAAGATTATTTCCGTTTCCTTCTGACAAAATCTCAATCTCTCAGAATTATCAAATTTTATTGATTTGTTTAATTGTGAAATACGGTTGGCATAGTTATGGAACCCGGGAATTGTTTCGTAAATCTCAGAAATGTTAAGATCATGAATGTCATTTAGAAATTTACCATATGATTTGGCCGCTTCATAGGCTATTACAGGATCATCGGCCTCAAATAACGTTCTTGTATTTTCCAGATATCTTGTAACCCTCCAATAATCATAGTTCTCATCGATCACAAATAAATTACCATTATCTGATTCGATCAGCTTTAGGCAATCCGAGCCTTTTTTCTCAAGATGCTCATTGATCTTAATCAGATTGCTCATCAACTTATCAGGCTCATTGAAGACGACTTTATTTATTTTCTGTAAAACAAATTTCTCCTTATTCGCGGCTTCGACGGAAGAGATAAGGTAGGTGTCATTGATAAGCCCATCACCCAGTATTGAATGATGAAAATCATCATAAGGTAATTTAAACTGTTTGCATAATTCTTCTATAGACATAATTGATCAGGGATAACAAAATATCAAAAAAACAAGATCTACAATATAAATATCTTAGCACTCCGGCCAATTTTAATAGTTCAATTGCTAATATTTTACGATTTTTTCACTAGTTATAATATGTCCGTGATTTTTAACAACAAGAATATAAATTCCGGGAAGGATACTATTCCCTTTACGATCATTTGTATTCAAATATATTCTTTCATTTTCCGAAATATGATCCGGTTGCAGTTCAATAATTTTCTCTCCCAGAATATTGTGCATTGTGATCTCAGGGTCGGATAATTTGTCAGAAAACTGAATAGATAGTTCATCAGAAAAAGGATTCGGTACAATTTTAACTGAAAGGGAATTCAATTTTTGATCCGGTAGAGAGGTTACTGTATTATCGATTGCCTGGTCAAGCCAGTTTAATCGGGCCACAATCCAATCCTTCAGGTAATCAATCTC
>CBDUCT010000265.1:0-5646 GCA_965365715.1 uncultured Cyclobacteriaceae bacterium
GGGGGATATCCAAAGTATACCCATAAGAAAGAACATATCTGCATCTTATCATTTGGTTTCCTTAATTGTTCATACCCTTCCGCAGTTATTTTCAAGATCTCACCAGGTCCAAGAAAATATTCAGTTTCATATCCCAAATTCGGAAATGCACAGGTTTCAAAAGTTACACCATATCCAGTATTCTTCTTCCCAATGATTACGGGTGTTCTTCCCAGTTTATCTCTTGCTGCGATAATTCCTTTATCCGTCAGGACCAATATCGAGCAGGAACCTTTAATTTTATCATATACATTCTCTATGCCAGATACAAAATCCTTACAATCGGCTATGAGCATCGCCACTAATTCTGTTGGATTTACTGATCCCTGGCTTGTCTCTGAAAAGGTACGATTTTGACGCAGGTAATCCGCTTCCAGTTTATCAATATTAACAATCTTGCTAACTGTAGCGACGGCAAAACGTCCAAGATGAGAGGTAACACGTATAGGTTGGGCTTCATAATCACTGATAACACCAATTCCGCTGTTTCCGAAGAACCCGCCAATATCATTTTCAAATTTGTTTCTAAAGTAACCATCTTCCAGGCTATGTATTGCTCGCTGAAATCCCTCATTTTCCGAGTAAAATACCAGGCCGGCTCTTTTTGTTCCCAGGTGAGAATGGTAATCAGTGCCGTAAAAGACATCGGATACACAATCACCTTTTAATATGCTTCCAAAAAATCCACTCATGAATGTAATATTTTATTATTCGTCGTATAATACTGGTAAAAAATATTTCAAATAAGCTTTAAAAAATATACTCACCTCTTTTTTAAAATAATGATGATAGAAGAATTTTAGGATAATGAATATGAGTTTCAATATATCTATTAATTATTTACTTTTCAAAACGTTTTCGAATCTCTTAATATTCTTGAATAATCATCACAAATCGATCCGATGTAGACTTGTGCATATAATACTGATTAATTAGTGCACTATCAATAAGTTATACTTTCAGTCTAATTTTTTTCTTAACTTATACGGCTCCAATTAACAGCGTCGCGGCGCAGTGTAGCGATATGGTTTTTAATATTCCTGTTTTGGTCCTTGATCAGTTCCGGATCATCCTCCAGGATAGATTTCGCTGACTCTCTGGCAATTTGAAGTATTTTTCCATCCTTTGCTATGTCCGCGATCAGTAAGTCAAGCACCCCACTTTGTTGTGTTCCCATCAGATCACCTGGCCCCCTAAGAGACAAATCAGTATTAGCGATCTCAAATCCGTTGTTTGTCCTTACCATAGTCTCCAGCCGTGTCCTGGCATCACTGCTGAGTTTTTGACTGCACATTAAAATGCAATATGATTGTTCTGCGCCCCTTCCGACCCTTCCTCTTAACTGGTGGAGTTGAGCCAACCCGAATCGTTCAGCATTTTCGATTACCATGACAGATGCATTGGGCACATCAACGCCTACTTCTATAACTGTCGTCGAAACCATGATCTGAGTTTCCTTATTTATAAACCGCTTCATTTCAAAATCTTTATCGGCTGATTTCATTTTTCCATGAACAATGCTCAACTGGTATTCGGGAAATGCTCGGGAAAGGCTTTCATACCCATCTATCAAATGTTTCAGATCAAGTTTTTCAGATTCCTCAATCAATGGATATACAATATATATCTGTCCTCCTGACTGTATTTGCTTCCGTATGAACCCAAAAACTTTCAGGCGGTTTTCATCAAATTGTAAAACTGTTTTAATTGGTTTTCTACCGGCAGGCAGTTCATCAATTACAGATACCTCGAGGTCCCCGTATAAGGTCATCGCCAAGGTCCTCGGAATCGGAGTTGCCGTCATAACCAGGACATGAGGGAGGGTATCCATATTTTTTTTCCATAGTTTGGCACGTTGGGCCACACCAAACCGATGTTGTTCGTCAACAATAGCAAAACCCAGGTTTTTAAACCTGACATTGTCTTCAATCAAGGCATGGGTACCAACAATTATGTCGATTTTTCCGGATTCAAGTTCATCAAGAATTTCTTTACGAATACTTTTCTTTGTCGATCCGGTTAAAATGGCGATCCTCAAATTCAATTTATCAGCATATTTTTTTAATCCATTATAATGCTGTTCTGTTAGGATTTCAGTGGGTGCCATCATGACGGTTTGAGCATTATTTTCAATAGCCAGCAACATAGATATAAATGCTACAATGGTTTTTCCTGAACCAACGTCACCTTGCAGAAGCCTGTTCATCTGATGACCGGATTTCATATCAGAAAAAATTTCTCTAATTACATTTTTTTGAGCTTTAGTCAGTTCAAATGGAAGATGTTTATGATAAAATTCATTAAGCAGTGAGGTTTTTGCAAATACCTGACCTCTGAATCGATTGTATCTGGAAAGTTTTAGTTTTAATAACCTGAGTTGTATATAAAAGAACTCTTCAAACTTCAATCTGAACCGGGCTGCTGTCAGATGACTATTGTCGATCGGGAAGTGTATGTTCTTATAAGCAATATCCCTTTTCATTAATTTGAAATCACGAATTACATTTTCCGGGAGGGATTCTTTGATATGAGATTGGGCTTTTGAAATCAGTTCTTTCTGAAGCTTTGCAATGACCTTACTGTCTATATACTTTGATTTCAGTTTCTCCGTGCTTGGATATACAGGTTGAAGAAACAAGGTATCAGTTTTTATTTCTGCATTTATATCTAATTCAGGATGACCGATATATAATCTGGAGTTAAAAATATTTGGTTTTCCGAAAACAAGATATTCAACTCCCTGTTTTAGTTTTTTAATTATCCACTTTGCGCCTTGGAACCATATAAGGTCGATCTCACCGGTATCATCATAAAAGTGAGCTGTGAGCCTCTGTTTATAAGGTTTGCCGGACAGTTCGTAATCACGGATAAATCCTTTGATCTGGACATATGGCATGGAGGCATTTAATTCGCTGATCTTATGAATCTGGGTTCTGTCTTCATACCTGAAGGGGAAATATTGAATTAGGTCACCAAACGTATAAATATTCAGTTCTTTATTCAGCAGACCTGCCCTTTGAGGGCCTACCCCCTTAAGAAATTCGATCTTGGTTTCAAAAAAGCCAGCCATTATTACCTATTTCGCCACTGCAAGGTATTAAGAAGGTGAATTATATCGTTTTTAATATATTGAATGGCCGGAGCAAGTGAGTCATTTTGGGTAGCAGTCTTAAAATATAAAGCACCCCGCATAAAATGCCTTAAAGAATCGGTGGTCACGAATTGGATCTGAGAAGGTACCTCGCCACTGATTTCTGCAATCGATGCAGCATAACCGTTTTTAGTTATCATAATGATCTCATCTATTGCATATGCTTTGATCTGGTGCTGGGAAGTCAACTTATATGAATCACTAAAATACTCTTTCATTAATTCCTGTCTGCCATAAATAGGTTTGTAGGTAATCTGAATATCTGCAAGCAGCGTGTCATATACAAGATCTATCCAATACCGCTCATCTGTTAGATCTGATTTGTCCTTATATTGCTCTTTCACTTTGTTCATATAAGTCCATGTGGTATCAGTATTTAACCTGGCCAATTTAGAGATTTCAAAATAATAAGGTAGTGTATCTGGGATCCCGACATATTCGTGATCGGGCAATTCGATTCTGTTATACCCTTTTGGTTTCGGCATATAATCAGATGTGCAACTAATAAATAAGAGGAAAATAATTGGTTTAAATATTTTCAAGACAGATTTAATTTCTTTAAATGATTGTATTTGATTTATCAAAGATCCTTATCCTTTTAATCCTTCTGTTGTCAACGGCTACTACCGTAAATACCAGACCACCGAATTGTATCTTTTCACCTACTCTAGGGATTTTAGAACTCAGCTCCAGGATAAGACCGGCAAGGGATTCGCTTTCACCTTTAACTTCATCAAAAATGGAAGGATCTTTTCCAATAATCTTACAGAAGTCATTTAATGAAGTCCTACCCTCAAAGACATATGTGTTTTCATCCAATTTGTTGTATGCGATCTCATCTACATCAAACTCATCGCGTATTTCTCCCACAATTTCTTCAATAATATCTTCCAGTGTAATTAATCCGGATGTTCCCCCGTATTCGTCAACGACTATCGAAATGTGAACTCTTTTCTCCTGGAAATCTTTAAGCAGACTATCTATCTTTTTGTTTTCAGGAACAAAATAACCAGGTCGTAATAATGGTTGCCATTTAAAATTCTCATCCCTGTCAACATATGGCAAAAGATCTTTAATGTACAGTATACCTTCAATCTTATCTATCGTCTCCCGGAAAACAGGGATACGGGAAAACCCACACTTGTTAATTTTATCCATGAGATCATGAAAATCCAGATCGATATCAAAGGCAGTTATTTCCAGTCTGGATTTCATAACCTGCTTCACTGATAAGGTCCCGAAATTGACAATACCTTTCAATATCTCCTTTTCTTCTTCTGTAGCCTCGCCCTTGGCTGTTATTTCCAGGGCTTTATGAATTTCTTCTTTTGAGATATCATAGTTTTTTCTTTCAATTCTTCTCTCAACTACCTTACTGAATGAAAGAAGGACCCAGGAAAGAGGGCTGAATAATGATTCTGCCACAGCCATTAGCCTGGACGTCATGCTGGCAAATGCAATATTATTAGAATTGGCATACACCTTAGGTATGATCTCTCCAAAAAACACGATGGCAAAGGTTGTGATAAATGTAAGCGAGACAATAACAATTCCCGTCAGGGTAGTTGTTCCATAAATCCTCCAGGTAACAAATGTTGCCAGGGTAACAATTCCTACATTTATAAAATTATTGAATATCAGAATTGTTGCCAGAAGTTTCTGAGGATTTTCTATAAGCTTATAGATTCGTTTTTCTCCTTTTGTGTTGCTGTACCTAAATGCATTGATCTGATTTTTAGACAATGAAAAGAAGGCTACCTCAGATCCTGATACAAGTGCGGATAAGACCAGCAATACACTGAGTACTACACCACTGATTATATAAAATGGAAGCAGGTTGCCGGACAATAAGATAAATAGATGACAGCAATGATATGGATCGTCCAAAATCGTAAATTTAATTTCTAAAATGGAAGATCATCAGTTTCCTCCGGTAGATCAACGGGGCTAGCCGGCGGGGTGGTTGATGGACTGGAAGATTCATATCCACCCTCATTAGATGCAGGCCTGCCACCAAGCATATTCATATTTTGCGCGACAATTTCTGTACTATACTTTGTTATCCCATCTTTATCCTGATAGGAGCGGGTCTGCAGCTTACCTTCTAAATATACCTGGTTTCCTTTTTTTAAATATTTTTCAGCAATTTCAGCTAAACCTCTCCATAACACAATATTATGCCACTCAGTCTGGTCAACTCGCTGCCCTGTATTTCTATCATTATAGGATTCAGTGGTTGCTAAAGAAAAGCGTGCGACTTTAACACCACTTTCCAATGTTCTGACTTCAGGATCTCGTCCTAAATTTCCAACTAAAATTACCTTATTTACGCCTGCCATAATTATTAAATTTTACCGGTTGAACTTAATTTAAAATCAAAAATAATTAAAATATTCCTTCCTTCAAATAATTATCAATCAATACGGGTTTTGGCAGGTTTTCAATTTGATCGAAAT